>NZ_LUPI01000031.1:0-106075 GCF_001627265.1 Nocardioides sp. REDSEA-S30_B4
ACGTTCGTGCAGGCGCCGGCCACCACCGCAGCCACCGCGACCACCGACCGACCGGTCACCCAGGTGACCCAGAGCGCCGCCGCGCAGGTCGTGCCCGAGCTGACCCGGCTCGTGCAGGCCGGCCCCGGCACCCACCGGATGGTGCTCCGGCTCGACCCCGAGCACCTCGGTGACGTCCGGATCACCCTGACCGTGCACCCCGGCGGGGTCCGGGTGCGCATGGCCACCGGCTCCGAGGACGCCCGCGCCACCCTGCACGAGGGGCTGCCCGCCCTGCAGCGCGCGCTGGAGTCGATGAGCGGCCGACCGGCCGGCGAGACGCAGCTGAGCGTGCTGCACCACTCGCAGGCCGCCGGGCAGCAGGGCAGCCAGCAGGCCGGCCACCACGCCGGCAGCCAGGCAGGCGGCCAGGCAGGCGGCCAGCCCGACCCCCAGGCGTACGACGGCGACAACCCGCCGCCGAGCCAGACCGACGCCGGCGCGTCGGACCACCAGACCCCCGGCGAGCGGCCCCAGGCCGAGCACCGGGCCGCAGGACGACCCGCAGGGACGCAGGTCGACACCACTGCCAGGGACGGCAGCCAGGGCGCGGGGACCCCCCGCCCGGCCGACCCGCCCACGTCGGACGCCTCGCGGCGCCTCGACGTGAGCATGTGAGGAGGGACCGTGACCATCCCAGCCACCGAGGCTGTGACGGGCAGCGGCATGGCGGGGCTCTTGCCCGCCAGCACGACGGCGGCGACCGATGAGAGCAAGGAGATGTTCCTGCAGCTCATGGTCGCGCAGCTGAGGTACCAGGACCCGATGAACCCGGCGGACTCCAGCGAGTTCCTCGCGCAGAACGCCCAGTTCACCGCCCTGGAGAAGATGCAGGCGGTCGCCGACCAGACGGCGATGGTGCTCCAGGCCACGACGGCCTTCGGCGCCAGCTCACTGGTGGGCCGCGACGTCTCCTACACCCTCAGCGACGGCACCCAGGGCACCGGAGCGGTGCACGGGGTGAGCTTCGGCGCCGCAGGACCGGTGCTCGACGTCGGCGGTGTCGACGTCCCGCTCGCGTCCGTGCTCGCGGTCACCGACGGCTCACGAGCCGGCCAGTCGTCAGGCCCCTCAGAGGGCCAGTCCTCCAGCACCCCGTCCGACCCGACCACGTCGGCCGTCTGACACCCGCCCCAGCAGTCCACCGGTCTCCACCGACCTTCTGAGACAAGGAACTCGTCCCATGCTCCGTTCGCTCTTCGCCGGCATCTCCGGCCTCCGCGTCAACCAGACCATGCTCGACGTCACCGGCAACAACATCGCCAACGCCAACACCACCGGCTTCAAGTCCTCGACCACCGTCTTCCAGGACACCCTGAGCCAGATGATGACCGGCGGCACCGCCGCCAACGCCGAGCGCGGCGGCACCAACCCGGTCCAGATCGGGCTGGGCGTCCAGATCGCCACCACGTCGACCAACTTCAACCAGGGCTCGGCCCAGATGACCGGCCGCGGCACCGACCTGATGCTGCAGGGCGACGGGTTCTTCGTCGTCCAGCGCGGCAACGAGCAGATGTACACCCGCGCCGGTGCGTTCACCTTCGACGAGACCGGCACCCTGGTGACCAACAGCGGCGCGCGGGTGCAGGGCTACGGCCTGGACGCCACCGGCGCCCCGGACTACGCGGCCGGCCTCATCGACATCACCCTCGACACCGCCGTGCTGCCCACGCTGACCCCGCCGGTGGGTGCGGGCACCGCGCTGACGTCGTACACCTTCGGCTCCGACGGCATGCTGCGCGGCGTCTTCTCCGACGGCATCCAGCGCGACATGGCCCAGCTGGCCAGCGCCGACTTCGCCAACGTGATGGGCCTGGAGAAGATCGGCGAGACGGCCTACCGCGCGTCGGCCAACTCCGGCGCAGTGCAGCTGGGCGTGCCCGGCCAGGACGGTGCGGGCACGATCATCGCCGGAGCGCTGGAGATGTCCAACGTCGAGCTCGCCGCCGAGTTCACCAACCTGATCCTCGCCCAGCGTGGCTTCCAGGCCAGCTCGCGGGTCATCACCACCTCCGACCAGGTCCTCGAGGAACTGGTCAACATCAAGCGCTGACCCCCGCGGAGAGGCCGTCGGCCCGGACCCCTCAGGTCCCGGTGCCGGCGGCCGATCTGTTTCCTCGACGGCCACGGACGGCCGTCGGGCCAAGCACAAGGATGGTGCCACCCCATGATTTCCCTGACCCGTCTCTCGGGGTCCGTGTTCGCTCTCAACGCCGACCTCATCGAGCGCATCGACAGCACGCCGGACACGGTCATCACGTTGGTCGACGGCAAGAAGTACGTCGTCGCCGAGCCGCTGCGCGACGTGATGTCCTCGATCCTGCGCCACCGCGCCGAGGTCGTCGCGCTGTCCAGCCACATCCAGGTCGGTGACCTGCGGCTGCCGGCCGACACCCACGACCCGCACGGGCTGGTGCCCGAGCAGCAGGCGCTCGCCTCACTGCTCGACCTGCACCAGCCCCGACCGAGCCTGAGCGTGATCGACGGCGACCACCCGAGTGGTGTCGCGGCGACCGTGACGGAGGAGGTGAGCCCCCGATGAAGGACCTCGCCACCGCGGTCGGCATCTTCGGCGGCTTCGGCGTCGTCATCACCGCCAACATCCTCGAGGGCGGCAACCCGATGTCGATGTTGCTGCTCCCGCCGATGCTCCTGGTGTTCGGCACCTCGATCCTCATCACCATCGCCGGCGGCACGCTGCCTGACGCCAAGGCCGCGGTGAAGGCCCTGGGTCGCGCCTTCGGCGGCAGCGGTCAGATCTCGGGCGCCGACGCGGTGCCGCAGATCGTGTCGCTGGCCGACCGCGCCCGCCGCGAGGGCCTGCTGGCCCTGGAGGACATGGTCAAGGACATGGACGACCCGTTCCTGGCCAAGGGCGTCACGCTGGCCATCGACGGCACCGACCCCGAGGAGGTCCGCGACATCCTCGAGGCCGAGGTGAGCGCCAAGAAGCGGGCCGACAAGCAGTCGGCCAAGTTCTACGCCGACGCGGGCGCCTACGCGCCCACCATCGGCATCGTCGGAACGGTCATGGGCCTGGTCCACGTGCTGGAGAACCTCGCCGAGCCCGAGAAGCTGGGTCACCTCATCGCCGCCGCGTTCCTCGCGACCCTGTGGGGCGTCGCCAGCGCCAACATCATCTTCCTGCCGATCTCCGCTCGCCTGAAGCGGCTCTCCGAGCTCGAGTGCGCCCGGATGGAGCTGGTCGTCGAGGGCATCGCCGCCATCCAGGCCGGCGCCAACCCGCGGGTGATCCAGCAGAAGCTCACCTCGCTGCTCCCCGCGGAGGACCAGCTCTCCGAGGCGGCGTGACATGAGCAGCGGCCACGGGTCCCGTCGCAAGAAGCACGAGGAGCACGAGGAGCACGAGAACCACGAGCGGTGGCTGGTCAGCTACGCCGACATGGTCACGCTGCTCATGGTGCTCTTCGTCGTCATGTTCGCGATGAGCCAGGTCGACGAGAAGAAGTACGCCCAGCTCAAGGAGGGTCTCGCGGCCGGCTTCGGCAGCAGCGACTCCCTCCTCGTGGGCAGCTCTTCGCTGCACGACCAGCCCGGGTCGGCCCCCGTCGACTCGGTGTCCCCCCAGCTGGCCACCGCCAACCTCGACTCCGAGCAGCGGCAGGTCGTGGCCAACGCCGTCCAGCAGGCGGCGGCGCTGCAGAACCAGCGGTCCTGGGACGAGGCCGCCGCCGAGGCCGAGCGCCTGGAGAAGGTCCGCGCGACGCTGACCGAGGCCCTGGAGCGCGAGGGACTGGCCGGCGACGTCGCGACGTCGTACGACCACCGCGGCCTGGTGATCAGCCTGGTCTCGCGCCACGTCGTCTTCCAGGCCAACCTGGCCTCGCTGAGCCTGCGCGGGCAGCAGGTCGTCGACGCGGTCGCGCCCGTGCTGCGGTCACTGGAGGACCCGCTCCAGATCGACGGTCACACCAACCAGGTGCCGGTGAAGCCGAAGTACTACGCCACGGACTGGGACCTCTCGGCCGCCCGTGCCGTCACCGTCCTGCGCCGTCTCGAGGAGCAGCACGGGCTCCCGACCGCCCGGCTCTCGATGGCCGGCTACGGCTCGACCCGACCACTGGTCGACCCCAGCAAGCCCGGCGCGCAGGCGGTCAACAAGCGGGTCGACATCGTCGTGTTGACCGACCTCGCACCCCAGGACGCCGCCCTGCTGCCCGACGCTGCGGCCAAGCAGGAGGCCGACGCCGCGATAGCACAGGAGAAGGCGACCGGCAAGGCCCAGAAGAAGGCCCGGACGAAGGCGGAGAAGAAGGCCGCCCGCAAGGCCAAGAAGGCCGAGCAGGCAGAGACCGACGACACGCACGACAGCGACACCGACGAGACCGACTCCCCCGACACCGACGGGGCCCACGCGGCCGCCGGACGCATCGCACCCGATCCGAAGGAGCAGTCATGAGCACCACCGCGACCGCCCCCGCCGCGGCCGGCGCCGCCCCCGAAGCAGAGGCCAAGGGCGGCAAGAAGAAGCTGATCATCATCGTCGTCCTCGTGCTGCTGCTCGGCGGCGGAGGCGGCTACTGGTTCTTCCTCAAGCCCGCCGGCGCGGAGCCGGCTCCGGAGCCGGGCGAGGTGCTCGTCCTGGACCCGGTCCAGATCAACCTGGCGGAGGGCCACTACCTACGCATCGGCATCGCGTTGCAGTTGGTCGTTGACATCAAGCACGAACCCGACGGCAGCAAGGCGCTGGACGCCACGATCGAGCTGTTCTCCGGCCAGGACATGGTGGACCTCGGCAAGGCCAAGCATCGCCAACAGCTCAAGGAGGAGCTCCTGGTGTACCTGGAGGAGGAGTACCACGGCGACGTGATGGGGGTGTACTTCACCGAGTTCGTCACCCAGTAGCGCCGCAGGGCGCACTCCCGCCGAACGGCGGGACGTCACCCGGGACCGGGCAGGAAACCGGTCCCCGGGCATAGTCCGAACGGACTATTTCCACGCCTGAGCCCGCTGGCGGCGCACGTTGCGGCAGCCGGTTGTCTCAGGAGAGGCCATGGACGGCCGATCGGGGCAACGTGAGCCTCCCGTCGAGCCTGCCGGCCGCCCCCGGACCGACCTCCGGCGGCCGGTCGCGCCGTCGCGGCGGCGCGGACGTCGTGCCCTACGACTTCCGTCGCCCCATCCAGCTCTCGCGTGAGCACCAGCGGATCCTCCAGCTCGGCTTCGACGGCTTCACCCGCCAGGCCACCACCGTCTTCACCAGCGCGCTGCGCTCGGTGTGCGCGGTCTCGATGCGCACCATCGACCAGCGCTCCTACGCCGAGTACGTCGACAGCCTGGACCAGCTGACCTACCTCACCCTCTTCACCACCGAGCCGATGCCCGGTCGCGGTGTCCTGCACCTGCCGCTGGACGCGGTGATGTCGTGCGTGGACCACATGCTCGGCGGGCCCGGCTCCCGGACCCAGCCCAAGCGGCCGCTGACCGAGATCGAGTCGGGCGTCGTGCGCGGCCTCGTCGAGCGGCTGCTGCGCGAGATGCGCTACTCCCTGGCCGCCATCGTGGCGATGGACCCCGAGGTCACCGGCGTCGAGTACAGCCCCCAGTTCGCCCAGGTCGCCGGCCCCGCCGACGTCATGGTCGTCATGGAGATGGAGCTGCGCATCGACGACGTGCCGTTCGAGATGTCGGTCTGCCTGCCCTTCAGCGGCCTGCACCCGCACCTCGCCGCCGCGGCCGCACCGGCCCCCGTGTCGAACCGGGAGCGTGCCCAGCGCGCGGAGGCCGCCCAGGTCCTCCAGCGCAGCTTCACCGACGTGCCCGTCGACGTGAGCGTCCGGTTCCGCTCCAGCTTCGTCGACCCGGCGCTGCTGTCGAGCCTGAGCATCGGCGACGTGCTCCGGCTCGGTCACCCCGCCTCGGCCCCGCTCGACATCACCGTCGACGACGAGGCCTTCGCCCACGCCACCCCCGGCACCCAGGGCGAGCGGCTCGCCGCCCTGATCGTGGCCGCCCGTCCGACGTCGCCCGATGAGCTCGCCGAGCTCAGCGGCGGCGGCGCCCACCAGCCC
Source organism: Nocardioides sp. REDSEA-S30_B4 (assembly GCF_001627265.1). Taxonomy (NCBI): domain Bacteria; kingdom Bacillati; phylum Actinomycetota; class Actinomycetes; order Propionibacteriales; family Nocardioidaceae; genus Nocardioides; species Nocardioides sp. REDSEA-S30_B4. The sequence continues at coordinate 6,072 of NZ_LUPI01000031.1, forward strand.
GCTCCCCCCACCCCGGTGCACCAGGTGACCGACCTCGCCGCGGGGCTGCCCCCCGACGTTGCTCGCGACCTTCCCCCCGGCTTCCCGCCGGGTGCCCCCACCGGCCTCGACGACCCGACCCTCACCCTGCAGGAGCTCCGATGACCGCCGCCCCGATCGTCCCCGGCCCGCACGACGCGGTCGCCACGACGGCTGCCGCCGCGCTGGCCGCGATCCTGCCGTCGTCCGAGCAGCTGGAGCCCGGGACGCCGCAGCCGGGCACCGAGCACGTCACGTCGCTCTTCTCCGCCGCAGTGGTCGCCGACCTCGGCGGCGCCATCAGTGGCCGGGTGGGCGTGCTCGTCGCCGACGAGCTGACCTCGGCGCTGTCCTCCAGCCCCATGGGGGAGCTGGACCTGGCCGCCGCCGTGCAGCCCGCACTCGACGCCGCGGCCGCCGCGCTGGGCGGCACCGCCCAGGCCGGCCGCACCGTCGACCTCGACGACGTCGTCACCGACATGGGCGGCGACTTCACCGCCGTCCCGCTGATGGGCAGCACGATCTTCGCCGCCGTGCTGGTGCCCGACTCGACGCTGCAGGAGGCGGAGCGGGCGACCGCCCCTGCCTCGACGGCGACGCCAGCGGCACCGGCCGCCGGCGCGACCGACGCCCCGTCGACCCTCGGTGAGGCGATCGGCGAGGCGCTGGGTGGGTCCGTGGACGAGTCCATGGGTGGGTCGACGGGCGCGGGTGCTGGGCACGGCTCGATCGCCCAGCCGACCCTGCCGCCCGTGCCCGGCCCGCCGGTCGAGGGCAACGTCCGCTCGATCGCCACCGGCCGCCGCGGCATCGAGATGCTGCACGGGGTCGAGATGGAGGTCACCGTCGAGCTCGGTCGCACCCGGATGTCCGTGCGTGACCTGCTCGCCCTGACGCCCGGAGCCGTGCTCGCCCTGGACCGGGCCGCCGGCAGCCCGGCGGACCTGCTGGTCAACGGTCGGCTCATCGCCCGGGGCGAGGTGGTGGTCGTCGACGAGGACTTCGGCCTCCGGATCACCGAGATCATAGACCAGAGCGCCGCGGTCTGATCCGCGTACGAGGGGGGAGAGAACCATGGGAGAGCTGCTGCTGCGGATGGTGTTCAGCCTGGCGGTCGTCGTCGGGCTGCTGATCCTGATCAGCCGGGTCGCCGCGCGTCGGCTGCACGGCAGGGCCGGGTCGCCGATCGAGGTCCTGCACCGCCAGGCGCTGAGCAAGTCCGCGTCCGTCTCGGTCGTCTCGGTCGCCGGCCGGGTGCTGGTGCTCGGCAGCACCGACCAGCAGGTCAACGTGCTCACCGAGCTCGACCCCGACGCCTTCAGCGCGGAGGAGGACAGCGCTGCCGAGGCGGCCGCCGAGCACGACGAGCAGTCCGACGACCTGGCCGAGGACCTGACCGGCGACGAGCTCACCGCCCTTCTGGCCGGTGAGACCGGGTCGATCGACCCGGCGGCGTACGACTCGCTGCCCTCGCTGGAGGCGCTGCTCGCCGAGCCCGACCAGGTCACCCTCGAGGAGCTCTTCGGCCACCGTCCGCCGACGCACGCCGCTCCGGCCACGTCCCCCGCCGCGGCCGCGGCCGCCTACGCCGCGCCCGTCGTTCCAGCCCCGGCCCCCGCGCAGCCGACCGCCTCCGACGAGGAGGACCCGTTCCTCCCCGAGGACCCGTCGTACGCCGCTTTCGCCTCGGCCCTGCGCGCGCAGTTGGCCACCGGGGCGCACGCCGACCCCGTCTCCCCGGCCGTCTCCTCCGGGGCCCGCAGCGGCCGCCACGCCGCTCCGGCGCCGGCCATGGAGCTGCCGCCGACGGTCACCGGCGGTGCCCGGGCCGCCCGCACCACCGAGGCGGCCCCGGCTGCCCCGGTCGCCCCGGCCCAGCCGACCGTCGCCGCAGCGCCGGCCGGCCCGTCCGCCGCTGACCTCGCCGCCCTGCGTGCGGCGCTGCTCTCCGCGCAGCTGCAGGCCGGCAGCAGCACCGCCGCCCGCACCACGGCGCCGACCTCGCGGCCGGTGCCCGAGGCGGGGCTCGCACCCGAGGGTGCGCTCAGCGGGTCGGTGCTCTCGCCCACGACCTGGCGTCAGGCCTACCGCGCCGTCACCCGCCGCGCCTCCTGACCACCGCGGCCCGGGGACCGGGGAACCCACCGGCCCCCGACCCGCCATGCCCTGACCGACCCTGACCGGCCCTGACCAGCCCCGACCTGCAGAGAGAGGTGAACCCGATGACCAGCAGCCGCACCGTCCGCCGTCACCCGGGCTCCCCCTCGACCCTCGTCCGCGCCCTGGTGGTCTCCCTGCTGGCGCCGCTGGCGCTGCTGCTGGTGACGGTCGGGACGACCGGCCAGGCCGCTGCCGCCCCCGGCCTCGCGACTGCCCAGGCCCAGGCCCAGGTCCAGGTCCAGGCCCAGGTCCAGGCAGCCCCGCAGCCCACCGCACCCGACGCCGAGCAGACCCAGGGCGGCAACGGTCGCAACCGCGGCAACCAGGGTGCCGACGAGACCGGCGCCGACAGCGTCGTCATCGACGTCGAGGGCCTCACCGACAAGCCGAGCTCGTCGGTGACGCTCCTGCTGACCCTGACCCTGCTCTCGCTGGCCCCGGCGATCCTGCTGACCTGCACCAGCTTCACCAAGATCCTGGTGGTGCTGGGCCTGACCCGGAACGCGCTGGGCCTGCAGCAGACCCCGCCCAACCAGGTGCTCGCCGGACTGGCGTTGTTCTTGAGCGTCTTCATCATGGCGCCGGTCCTGAGCCAGGTGAACGACGAGGGCCTGCAGCCCTACCTCGACGGTCAGAAGAACGCGGCGGCCGCCTACGAGTCGGGGGTGGAGCCGCTGCGGGAGTTCATGCTCGACCAGACCGGCGACGAGGAGCTGGCCCTGCTGACCAACGTCGCGCGTCGCGACCTCCCGGCCAACCGGGCCGAGGTGCCGATGTCGACGCTGGTGCCGGCGTTCATCATCAGCGAACTCAAGCAGGCCTTCATCATCGGCTTCATCATCTTCATCCCGTTCCTGGTCATCGACATCGTCGTGAGCGGGGCGCTGATGGCGCTGGGCATGATGATGATGCCGCCGGTGATGGTGTCGCTGCCCTTCAAGCTGCTGCTCTTCGTCCTCGTCGACGGATGGGCGCTGATCATCACGAGTCTGGTCCAGAGCTATGCCTAGCGGCCGTGAGGCCGCCAGCGCCCCCGACAGACCAGCCATCCGGGCCCGCCACGACGTGTCGGCCCCGGCTCCCCGGAGGACCCCATGAACGACACCACGGTCATCGAGATCGCCACCCTCACCATGGAGGTGGCGCTGAAGCTGTCCGCGCCGATCCTCCTCACGGCGCTCTCGGTCGGCTTCACGGTGTCGCTGTTCCAGTCGATGACGCAGATCCAGGAGTTCACCCTGGCGTTCGTGCCCAAGGTGGTCGCCGTCGGCGCCGCCCTGGTCGCCTCGGGCAACTGGATGCTGCAGACGCTCATCAACTTCACCCAGGACCTGTTCGCGATGATCCCCGGCCTGCTGGCCTGACGCGCGCACCCAGGAACCGACCCGTGTACGTCACCCTCGCCGGCGAGCCGCTGCTGGCCTACCTCCTGGCCTCGGTGCGCATCGTGGCCTGGCTGGTGGTCGTGCCGCCGTTCTCGACGCGGGCGGTGCCGACGATGGTCAAGGTCATTCTCAGCCTCGGCCTGGCGCTGGTCATCGCCCCGTCGCTGGCGCAGGCGGAGGTGCCGACCAGCCTGCCCGGCCTGGTCGTCACGGTGGTCACCCAGGCGGCCACCGGAGCCGCGCTGGGCTTCGTCACCTCGCTGATGTTCGCGGCGGTCGCGGCGGCCGGCAGCCTGGTCGACGTCTTCGGCGGCTTCGCGCTCGCGCAGGGCTTCGACCCGCTGGGCCAGCAGGGCAGCACCGTCTTCGGCACCTTCCACCAGTGGCTGTTCACGATGCTGCTCTTCGCCAGCGGCGGGCACCTGCTGGTCATCGGCGGCCTGCTGCGCACCTTCGACCTGGTGCCGGTCGGCGAGATGCCGCAGGTCACCGACGGCCCCGGGCTGCTCACCCGGATCTTCACCCTGTTCGTGGTCATCTCGGTGCAGGTGGCGCTGCCGATGATCGCGGTCCTCTTCGTCTCCGACCTCGGGCTTGCGCTGATGACCAAGGTCGCCCCCCAGCTCAACGCCCTGAACGTGATGTTCCCGGCCAAGATCGGGATGACCCTGGTCCTGGTGGGCCTGAGCTTCCCGGTGCTCATCACGGTCGTCGAGCGGGTCGTCGACCACGCGATGCGGGCGATGGCCGCCCTGATGGGCGGCTGAGGCAGGTGAGCACCCGTGGCCGGTGAGAAGACCGAGAAGGCGACCCCGAAGAAGCGCAAGGAGTCGCGCAAGGAGGGACAGGTCGCCCGCACCGCCGAGCTCGGCGGGTGGATCAGCCTGTTCCTGGTCACCCTGGCCCTGCCGCCGGCGCTGCGCTACCAGGCCGACTCGATCACCGGGCTGATGACCCGGTGCCTGCGGGCGCTGGAGGACCCCAGCGTCGAGGTGGCCTCGGCCCTGTTCCGCGACGCGGGCATGGCGGCGTTCCTGACCCTGGTCGTCCTCGGCGGCACGGTGCTGGTCCTCAGCACCGCGATCACGCTGGCCCAGGGCGGTCTCTACGTCGCCTCGAAGATGATGAAGCCCGACCTCGGCAAGCTCAGCCTGCTCAAGGGCGCCAAGCGGATGTTCGGTCCGCAGGCCTGGTGGGAGCTGGCCAAGATGCTGATCAAGACCCTGCTGGTGACCGGGCTGGTCTACCAGACCGTCTCCACGCTGATCCCGATGATCGGCGGGCTCGTCCCCATGGCGCGGCGGCGCATCACCAAGGCCACGAACATGACCAAGCAGGAGGTCAAGGACGAGCACAAGCAGGCCGAGGGCGACCCGATGCTCAAGGGCCAGATCCGCTCGCGCCAGCTGGCCAACGCCCGCAACCGGATGATCGCCGACGTGATGGAGTCCGACGTCGTGCTGGTCAACCCCACGCACGTCGCGGTCGCCCTGCGCTACCAGCCCGAGCGCGGCGCCCCGGTCGTCGTGGCGCGCGGGGCCGGCGTGGTGGCGGCACGGATCCGCGAGGTGGCCACCGACGCCGGCGTACCCCTGGTCCAGGACGTCCCGCTCGCCCGCGCCCTCCACCGCTCCACCGAGGTCGGGATGGAGATCCCCACCGAGCTCTTCGCCGCGGTGGCGCACGTGCTCGCGTTCGTCATCAGCCGCCGTCAGCGTGGGTCGTACGCCGGCACCCACCGCTCCCCGCGCGGCGAGGCCGCCCTGCCGGACGTGCCGCACGCCGGGGCACGTCGCCGCCGGACCCCCACGGCCGGCGCGACGGCCGGGCCGAACCCCTCAGGTGCCGTGCCCGCCGGTCGATAGGACCCCCGACGCCAGGAGGGCGTCGCTGCAGCCAGGACGGCTGGTCGAGTGAGCTCCACGACCCCGGAAGGCCCGCATGTCCCTCCAGCGACTGACCCAGATCGGCGTCCCGGTCGGGATCGTCATGATCGTCGTGATGCTCGTCGTCCCGCTGCCGCCGGTCGTGCTCGACCTGCTGATCGCGGCCAACATCGCCGGCGCGCTGCTGGTGCTGCTCACCGCGATGTCGGTCGAGCGCCCCCTGGACTTCGCCGCGTTCCCGGCCGTGCTGCTGGTGATGACGCTCTTCCGGCTGGCGCTCAACGTGAGCGCGACCCGGCTGGTGCTCCTGGACGGCTACGCCGGGAAGGTGATCGAGACCTTCGGGCACTTCGTTGTCGGCGGCTCCCTGATCGTCGGCCTGATCATCTTCGTGATCCTGCTGATCATCCAGTTCGTCGTCATCACCAAGGGCGCCGAGCGCGTGGCCGAGGTCGGGGCCCGCTTCACCCTCGACGCCATGCCCGGCAAGCAGATGGCGATCGACGCCGACCTCAACTCCGGGCTCATCGACGAGGACGAGGCACGGCGCCGTCGCCAGGAGGTGCACGCCGAGGCCGACTTCTACGGCGCGATGGACGGTGCCTCGAAGTTCGTCAAGGGCGACGCGATCGCAGCCATCCTCATCACGGTCGTCAACCTCATCGGCGGCATGGCCATCGGCTTGGCCCAGCTCGGGATGTCCCCCGGCGACGCCGTGTCCACCTACTCGCTGCTGACGGTCGGCGACGGCCTGGTCAGCCAGATCCCGGCGCTGCTGCTGTCGGTCGCCACGGGCCTGGTCGTCACCCGCAGCGCCGCGGAGTCCGACATGGGCTCCGACATCGTCAAGCAGATCACCGGCAACAAGAACGCCCTCCAGATCGCCGGCTTCGGGGCGATGGCGCTGTGCCTGATCCCCGGCCTGCCGAAGATCCCCTTCCTGGTCGTCGGCGGCGTGATGCTCCTGCTCTCCGCCCGCGCCGGGCGCGAGGAGCCCGCCGCGGTCGAGGCCACCGACGAGGTCGCCGAGCTACCCGCCGCCGACCACCCCGAGCAGCTCGCCGAGGAGATCCAGGTGGACCCGCTGGGCCTGGAGCTGGCCGCGGACATGATCGACCTGGTCGACCAGGCCCACGGCGGCGACCTGCTGCAGCGGGTCAAGGCGCTGCGCCGCAAGATCGCCGGCGACCTCGGCGTCGTCGTCCCGCTGGTCCGCACGCGCGACAACCTCGAGCTGCCCAGCCGCACCTACGCCATCAAGCTCTTCGACATCGAGGTCGCCCGTGGCGAGGCGCCCCCGGGCACCATCCTGGCGATCGGCGACTTCCTCGGCTCCTTGCCCGGCGAGGCCACCAAGGAGCCGGTCTTCGGCCTCGAGGCCAAGTGGATCCCCGCCGAGCTGCGGGCCCAGGCCGAGCTGTCCGGCGCCACCGTCGTGGAGCGCTCCGCGGTCATCACCACCCACCTCTCCCAGGTCGTCACCACCTACGCCGCCCGGCTCCTGGGTCGCGAGGACGTCCGCCTGCTCACCGACGTCGTCAAGCGCACCCACCCCAACGTGGTCGACGAGCTCACGCCCACCCTGCTCTCGCTCGGCGAGGTCCAGCGGGTGCTCCAGCAGCTGCTCGAGGAGGGCATCGCGATCCGCGACCTGGTCCGGATCTACGAGGCGCTGTCGCTGAAGGCGGCCCAGACCAAGGACGTCGACGCCCTCGTCGACGCCGCGCGCACCGCCCTCGGCCCGGCCGTGGTGGCGCCGTACGTCGCCGGCGGGACCGTGCACGTGCTCAGCTTCGACCCGGTCTTCGAGCAGCGGCTCCTGGAGTCGCTGCGCCACGGCGAGCAGGGCGCCACGCTCGTGCTCGACCCGGTGACCGCCCAGACCATCATCGGCGGGCTGGCCCAACACCTGGTGCAGGCCGAGAACCACAACATCCGCCCCGTGCTGGTGTGCGCGCCGCAGCTGCGTGCCGCCGTGCGCCGGCTGGTCCGCCCGGCCATCGACCGGCTAGCCGTCCTGGCCTACCCCGAGCTGTCCGGCACCGCCCAGGTGCGGTCGGTCGGCGTCGTCGGCGGCGAGCGGAACTCCGTGCTGGTCGGCGAGCAGCCGGCCGCCGCCCCCACCTCTGCACCCGCACCCGCACCCGTGTCCAGCGTCGCGATGGGAGCCTGACCATGAATCTGCTGTCCCCGCTCGTCCTCGGCGCTGCCGGCGTCTGCGCCTCCCCCGCGCTGTACCAGGCGCTCACCGGGGGGATGCCGATGGAGGTGGCGATGAGTCGCTACCTGGTCGCCCTCGGGATCTGCTGGGTCGCGCTCTCGGTCGTCGCGGCGATGGTCGGCGAGCCACCGGCACCGGTACGCCAGGCCGCGGACCGGGGGGTGGACCGGGGCGAGGACCCGACCCTGGAGATGGAGCGACCCCCAGGCGTGCCCGCCGAGCAGTGAGACTGCCCTGACGAGCGGGTCCGGCGGACGGATCCGGACCACCTGGGGGTCGGGTGGCTGCCCTGGATTGCCGGCAGCGACGTCCTACGAGGGAGCGCTGCTAGCGAGCAGCCACCTCACGCGTCCGTAGAGAAATCATGTCTCGGACCACCTCCTTTCCCGTGTCCCTCCACGGTAGGTCGGCGTCCTCCCCCGCACAACGGACTTTTCTCCCGCCCCCACCCCTCCCCGCCGAACCGGCGTATCAACACGCCGGCTCGCCTCCTGGATCGTCCTGGCCGGCTTGCTGCCGCCCGGCGCGGCCGACTCGTTCTACGCCGACCTGCTCCCCCGTCTGCACGGCCTCGCGCCGGTCGCGGTCGCCGGCGAGGACCAGGCGGCGGTCGACGCGATCGCCGCCCTCGTCGCCCAGGACCTCGACGCCGCCTGAGCAGGCTCCGCCTCCGGAGGTTGCCGAACCTATCGTTTTTCGATAGTTTCCTCTCGACTGACGAGAGGAGCTGTCATGCACGCGCACACGGTCACCGCCACCCGCATCATCCTGGCCCTGGGCCTCGCCGGCTCGCTGTTCGTCCAGGCCGTGCTGGTCCCCCTGCTCTACCTGGACCTGGAGGGCGCGCCGGCACCCGTCCGTCTCCAGGTGGTCACGATCATCGCCCTGGGCATCGTCGCCATCCAGGTGGTGATGGTGTGCACGTGGCGACTGCTCACGCTGGTCGGTCGCGACGAGGTCTTCTCGCCGCTCTCCTTCCGCTACGTCGACGTGATCAGCGCAGCGGTGGCGACCGGCGCGCTGCTGCTGTTCTGGCTGGGCGCGGTCGCCGCGCCCGGCGACGAGGTCGCCCCGGGCATGGTGCTGCTCATCGGTGGTGCGGGCGGCCTGGCCCTCGGCGCCGCCCTCGTGGTGCGTGTCATGCGCGCCCTGCTGAGGCAGGCGGTCGAGATGCGAGCCGAGCTGGCGGAGGTCATCTGATGCCCATCGTCGTCGACATCGACGTGATGCTCGCCCGCCGCAAGATGTCGGTGGGGGCGCTGGCCGAGGCCGTCGGCATCAGCCCCGCGAACCTGGCCGTGCTCAAGAACGGCCGGGCGAAGGCCGTGCGGTTCTCCACGCTCGAGGCACTCTGCGAAGCCCTCGACTGCCAACCCGGGGACCTGCTGCGTCACGAGCCCTGAGGACCGACAGCAGCACGCCCCTTCCCACCCGCCGAACCGGCGTATCAACACGCCGGCTCGACCCACAGCGCACGCCGAACCGGCGTATCAACACGCCGAACCGGCGTGGAGGGGAGGGTCAGGCGTCGGCCGCGGCGGTGAACTGGGAGCGGTAGAGCGCGGCGTACGCGCCGTCGGCGGCGAGCAGCGAGGCGTGCGTGCCCTGCTCGACGATCGCGCCGTCCTCCATCACCAGGATCAGGTCGGCGTCGCGGATCGTGGAGAGCCGGTGCGCGATGACGAACGACGTCCGGTCGGTGCGCAGCGCCGCCATCGCGTGCTGCAGCAGCAGCTCGGTGCGGGTGTCGACGCTGGAGGTCGCCTCGTCGAGGATCAGCAGCGCCGGGTCGGTGAGGAACGCCCGGGCGATCGTCAGCAGCTGACGCTCCCCCGCCGATAGGTTCGCCCCGTCCTCGTCGACGATCGTCTCGTAGCCGTCGGGCAGCGAGTGGACGAACCGGTCGACGTACGTCGCACGCGCGGCCTCCAGCACCTGCTCGTCGGTCGCGTCGGGCCGGCCGTAGGCGATGTTGTCGCGGATGGTGCCCTCGAAGAGCCAGGTGTCCTGCAGCACCATGCCGACCTGCGCACGCAGCTCCTGCCGGCTCAGGGTCGCGGTGTCGACCCCGTCGAGCAGGATGCGGCCGGCATCCACGTCGTAGAAGCGCATCACCAGGTTGACCAGCGTGGTCTTGCCGGCGCCGGTCGGCCCGACGATCGCCACGGTCTGGCCGGGGCTGGCCACCAGCGAGAGGTCCTCGATGAGCGGCCGTGTCGGATCGTAGGAGAAGGACACGTGCTCGAAGGCCACCTCGCCCCGGGTCACCCCGGCACCGGCGCGGGAGGCGACGGGCACCTCGGCCATCGGCTCCTCGTCGGCGTCGAGCAGCTCGAAGACCCGCTCGGCGGAGGCGACACCCGACTGCAGCAGGTTGGCCATCGACGCGACGGTGGTCAGCGGCTGGGTGAACTGGCGGGTGTACTGCACGAAGGCCTGCACCTCACCGAGCGTCACCGCCCCCGAGGAGATCCGCAGGGCACCCACGACCGCGACCACGACGTAGTTGAGGTTGCCGATGAACATCATCGTCGGCATCACCAGGCCGCTGATGAACTGCGCCTTGAACGACACGTCGTAGAGCGCGTCGTTGTGCTCGGCGAAGGTGCGCTCGACCTCGTCGGTGCGGCCGTAGACCTTCACCAGCGCGTGACCGGAGAACGCCTCCTCGATGTGGGCGTTGAGCCGACCGGTCGTGCGCCACTGCGCGACGAACTGGCCCTGCGACCGCTTCATGATCGCGCGGGTCGCCATCAGCGAGACCGGGACGCTGAGCACCGCGACCAGGGCGAGCAGCGGGCTGATCCAGATCATCATCGCCAGCACCGCCAGCACGGTGAGCAGCGACTGGAGCAGCTGGCTCATCGTCTGCTGGAGGGTCTGGCTGATGTTGTCGATGTCGTTGGTGACCCGGCTCAGCAGCTCTCCGCGCGGGGAGCGGTCGAAGTAGCCCAGCGGCAACCGGTGGATCTTGTCCTCGACGTCCGAGCGCATCCGGCGCACGGTGCGCTGGACGACCCCGTTGAGGACGAAGCCCGCCAGCCACGAGAGCGCCGACGCGGCGGCGTACACCGCGAGGACCAGCAGCAGCCACTCGCCGACCGCGCCGAAGTCGACGCCCTGGCCGGGCACGACACCCTGGCCCTGGACGGCCTCGGGCAGCTGGTCGTCGGGCGTGCCGACCGGCGTGCGCGAGCCGACGAACCCGCGGAAGACCAGGTCGGTGGCGTGACCGAGCAGCCGGGGCCCGATCGACATCAGCAGCACCGAGACCACCACCAGGGCGACCACGAGCGTGGCCAGGGCGCGCTCGGGGCGCATCCGGCCGACCAACCGCCGGGCCGAGGGGCCGAAGCTCATCGCCTTCTGCCCCACCATGCCGCCACCCATCGGGCCGCGACCGGGGCCGCCGGCGGGTGCCTCGATCCGCTCCGTGGCCGCGAACCCCTGCTTGCCCGGTGTCGTGGGGGTGCTCATGCCGCCTCCTCCGCGGAGAGCTGCGACTCCACGATCTCCTGGTACGTCGGGCAGTCGGTCACCAGCTCGTCGTGGCTGCCCCGGCCGACGACCCGGCCGTCCTCGAGCACCACGATCACGTCGGCGTCACGGATCGTGGAGACCCGTTGCGCCACCACCACGACCGTCGACTCGGTCGTGACCGGTCGCAGGGCCGCGCGGAGCTTGGCGTCGGTGGCCAGGTCGAGCGCGGAGAAGGAGTCGTCGAAGAGGTAGATCGCGGGGCGCCGGACGACCGCGCGGGCGATCGCGAGCCGCTGGCGCTGGCCACCGGAGAAGTTGGTGCCGCCCTGGGCGACCGGGGAGTCCAGCCCCTCGGGGAGCGCGCTGACGAAGTCGCGCGCCTGCGCCACCTCCAGCGCCTGCCACATCTGCTCCTCGGTGGCGTCGGGCAGCCCGTGGGCGAGGTTGCTGCGGACGGTGCCGCTGAAGAGGTAGGCCTTCTGCGGCACCATCCCCAGCTCCGCCCACAGCACCTCGGGATCCAGGTCGCGCACGTCCACGCCGGCGACGCGGACGGTGCCCGCGGTGGCGTCGAAGAGCCGCGGCACCAGGTTGACCAGCGTGGACTTGCCGGCACCGGTCGAGCCGATGACGGCCACGACCTGCCCGGGACGCGCGGTGAGCGAGCAGTCGCTGAGCACCGGCGACTCCGCCCCCGGGTAGGAGAACGTGACCGCCTCCAGGTCGAGGTGGCCGCGACACGTCGGGTCCAGCGGGCGCGGGTCGGGACTGCGGCGTACGGACGTCTCGGTGGTGAGGACCTCGGAGATCCGCTCGGCGCAGACCGCCGAGCGCGGCACCTGCATGAGCATGAAGGTCGCCATCATCACCGACATCAGGATCTGCATGAGATAGGAGAGGAACGCGGTGAGCGCGCCCACCTCCATCTGGCCGGCGTCCACGCGCTGGCCGCCGAACCAGACCACCCCGACGCTGGAGACGTTCACCACCAGCATCGCCAGCGGGAACATCGTCGCCATCCAGCGCCCGGCGCGGACCGCCACGTCGGTGAGGTCGTCGTTGGCGACCGCGAACCGCTCGGTCTCGTGCCGCTCGCGGACGAAGGCGCGCACGACCCGGATGCCGGCGATCTGCTCGCGCAGCACCCGGTTGACCTCGTCGATGCGCGACTGCATCGCCCGGAAGCTCGGCAGCATCCGGGAGATCACGAAGCCGACCGAGAGGAACAGCGCCGGCACGACGACCGCCAGGATCCACCCGAGCCCGAGGTCCTCGCGCAGCGCCATCAGCACGCCGCCGACCATCATGATCGGGCTCGAGACCGCGATCAGGCAGGTCATCACCACGAGCATCTGGACCTGCTGGACGTCGTTGGTGGTGCGCGTGATCAGCGACGGTGCGCCGATCTGCTGCACCTCGCGGGTCGAGAAGGTGCCGACCCGCTGGAACAGGTCGCGCCGCAGGTCACGGCCGAACGCGGTGGCGGTGCGCGCGCCGAACCAGGCGGCCCCCACCGAGCAGACGATCTGCACGACCGAGACCGCGAGCATCACGCCCCCGAGCCGCCAGATCAGCGCGGTGTCCCCGGGGACGACGCCGTCGTCGATGATCGCCGCGTTGAGGCTCGGGAGGTAGAGCATCGCGAGCACGCCGACGAGCTGCAGGGCGACGACGGCCACCAGCCAGGGGCGGTACGTCGACGGTGAGGCGGTCGGCGTCGGAGCCGACCAGGGCGACCATCAGGCCGTGGATCTCGGCGCGCGCCGCCTGCGCCTGCTCACCGTCGTGGTCGGGCGGCCGGAGCATGCCGACCCGGCGCATCAGGTAGAACGTGGCGCGGTAGCGCTGCTGGAGCACCCCCACCAGGCGCACGAGCCGGTCCTCCAGGGGCAGGTCCACCTCGATCTCGCGGATGCGCTCGACCAGCGCCCCGGGCTCGAAGGCCCGGCTGATCGCTGCCTCGACCAGCTCGTCCTTGGTGTCGAAGACGCGGAAGATCGTGCCCTCGGCGATGCCGGCGGCCTCGGCGATCTGGCGGGTGGTGACGTCGCGGCCGTGCTCGCGCAGCAGCCGGAGGGTGACGTCGACCAGGGAGGTGCGGCGGTCCTCGGGGGACATCGGGCGGGCGCGGGGCGGCATGCCCGCAGCCTAGCCCAGGAGTGAGTGAGCACTCACTCGATTAGTCGGGGTCAGGGCTGGAGCCGGCGGGTCGTCCACCCTTGTGCGGTACGCCGGTACTCCAGCCGGTCGTGCAGCCGCGAGGGCCGGCCCTGCCAGAACTCCACCGCCTGCGGCCGCACCAGGTAGCCGCCCCAGTGCTCCGGCGGCGGGACGTCGCGGCCCTCGAACGCCCGCTCCGCCCCGGCGTACGCCGCCTCGAGCGCGGAGCGGTCGGCGACGGGCTCGGACTGGGCCGACGCGTGCGCGCCGAGCTGGCTGCCGCGCGGGCGCTGGGCGAAATAGGCCTCGACCTCCGTGCGCGGGAGCAGCTCGGCGGTCCCCTCGACCCGGACCTGCCGCTCCAGCGGGTGCCACGGGAACAGCAGCGCGCAGCGCGGCTCGGCCGCCAGCGCGCGCCCCTTGCGGGAGGCGTGGTTGGTGAAGAAGACGAAGCCACCGTCCTCGACGCCCTTGAGCAGCACGGTGCGCACCGACGGTGCGCCGTCGGGATCGGTGGTGGCGACGACCATCGCGTTCGGCTCGTCGAGGCCGGCGGCCACCGCCTCGGCGAACCAGCGGTCGAAGACCACCAGCGGGTCGGGGTCCAGGTCGCTCTCGTCGAGCCCCCTGGCGGCGTACTCGCGGCGCAGCGCGCGCAGGTCGGTCATGGACCCGAGCGTACGGACGCAGGGCCCACGCGTCGGTCTCGGCGGACGGCCGCTGCGCCGGGCCGGCGGGACGTCCGGCAGAATGCATGAGGTTTGACCCCGGCCGCGACCCGGCCGGACGAGACGGACGAGACGGACCACGTAGGACGACGAAGGAGTCGACATGCCTGAGGTGCACCACGGACTGGAGGGCGTCATCGCCTTCGAGACCCAGATCGCCGAGCCGGACAAGGAGGGCTCCGCGCTCCGCTACCGCGGCGTCGACATCGAGGACATCGTCGGCCGGGTGCCGTTCGAGCACGTGTGGGGCCTGCTGATCGACGGCGCCTACACCCCCGGCCTCCCGCCGGCCGAGGCCTACAACATCCCGGTCCACACCGGCGACGTCCGCGTGGACGTCCAGGCCGCGATCGCGATGCTCGCGCCGGCCTTCGGCTTCGGCCAGACCTACGACATCTCCGACGAGCAGGCGCGCGAGGACCTCGCCCGCGTCGCCGTCATGGTGCTGTCGTACGCCGCGCAGTCCGCGCGAGGCCTCGACAAGCCCGTCGTCCCCCAGAAGATCGTCGACGAGGGCAAGACGCTCGCCGAGAAGTTCCTGATCCGGTGGAAGGGCGAGGCCGACCCGAAGCACGTCAAGGCGATCGACGCCTACTGGTCCTCCGCGGCCGAGCACGGCATGAACGCCTCGACGTTCACCGCGCGCGTCATCACCTCCACCGGCGCCGACGTCGCCGCGGCGTTCTCCGGCGCCATCGGCGCGATGAGCGGCCCGCTGCACGGCGGCGCCCCCTCGCGCGTGCTGGGCATGATCAGCGACGTCGAGCAGTCCGGCGACGCCGACGCCTACGTCAAGGGCATCCTGGACCGCGGCGAGCGCCTGATGGGCTTCGGCCACCGGGTCTACCGCGCCGAGGACCCCCGCGCCCGCGTGCTGCGCCGCACCGCCAAGGAGCTCGACGCCCCGCGCTACGCCGTGGCCGAGGCGCTGGAGCAGGCGGCGCTCAAGGAGCTGCGCGAGCGTCGTCCCGACCGCGTGCTCGAGACCAACGTGGAGTTCTGGGCCGCCATCGTGCTCGACTTCGCCGAGGTCCCGGCCAACATGTTCACCTCGATGTTCACCTGCGCCCGCACCGGCGGCTGGTCGGCGCACATCCTGGAGCAGAAGACCACCGGTCGCCTGATCCGTCCCTCCGCGGTCTACGCCGGCCCGGCCCCGCGCCCGGCCAGCGACGTCGAGGGCTGGGACGACGCCTGGGCCTGAGCCCCGACCGGAGCCCGCTGGTCTCGAGACGGTTGCAGCGCAACCTCCTCGACCGGCGGGCTTCGTCGTTCCCGAGGGCGGGCTCCTCGACCGGCGGGCTCCGTCGTTCCTGGCGGGCCCCGTCGTTCACTTCTTTTTCTTGACGACCCGGCCCTCGTAGAAGCTGGTGTTGCCGAAGCCGCCCTGCCGCGACAGCGAGATGTGCACGTGGTCGCGGTGGCGCAGCGTCTTGGAGCACTTCTTCTTCCGCTTGCACGAGGAGGAGAGGTAGTCGGTCGGCTCGAAGCCGCGCCACGCGGCGTACATCTGGTCGTTCCAGATGATGTACATGATCCCCATCCGGCGGGCCTTCGCCGCCGGGCGCTCGCGGTGGTCCTCGGCGAGCACGTCCTTGAGGAACGCCTTGACCCGCTTGCGGCCGGCCTTGGTGGTGGCGTCGTTGGACCAGTCGACGGCCGCCGCCCCCGGCTTGGCCTTCGGGCTGCACCTCTCCTCGGGCTGGTAGTGCGCGAAGTCCTCGATCGCGGCGCCGGCCGGCGCCGTGCCGGTCACGGTGAAGGCGCCGGCCAGCAGCAGGACGGGCAGCAGCCCGGACACGAGCGACCTCAGGGCGCGACGAACAGGCACGAGCATGGTGGATCCCTCCGAGACCGAGACTCCTCGGCCGCCTCCCCGCGACCGAGGGGACGAGGGTAGGCAGGTCGGCCGATCCCTGTCCCGGGTTCAAGAGACCGCGGTGGGCCGGGCCCGGTCGGGGGGCGCGGAGCGACCTCAGACGCCGACGAGCAGCTCGCGCGCCTGGGTGACCGGCTGGGTGCCGTTGAACAGCTCGAAGCGCCACCCGTGGCGGCGGGACTGGCTCAGGGTCCCCGACAGCTGGAACGGCACGCGCTCGACGATGCCCTCGGGATAGGTCAGGACCGCCTCGGTGCGGGCCACGAACCACAGCACGTCGCCGCGGTGGCGCGCCCAGACCTCGCCGACCTCCCAGCCCATGGTGAACGGCTCCTCGAAGACCTCGGCGAGGAAGAAGGCGAGCTCCTCGTGCCCGTGGGCGTGCTCCCCGAGGTCGTCGCCGTAGGCGGCGCCGTCAGGGGTGAAGCAGGCGACGGCGGCGTCCACGTCGCGCTCGGCGAAGGCGCGACCCAACCGGGCGAGCGTCTCGACGACGACCCGCTGGAGATCCGCGCTGACCTGCTGCTTCTTCACACCTCCTCAACGACGGGCGGGCCCGGGGGGTACGCCGTCGACCGGGGGGATCTGGAGCACCTTGCCGAAGCAGCGCGAGAGCGGGGAGTCGCGGTAGTGCCCGAAGCCGGGCACGGGCTCGTAGCCGCTGGAGGTGTAGAGCGCGATCGCCTCCGGCTGGGCGGCACCGGTCTCCAGGACCAGGGCGCGGACGCCGGCCTCGGCGGCGGTCCGCTCGAGGTGGGCCAGGACCAACCGCGCCAACCCGCGGCGCTGGGCGGCGGGCACCACGAACATCCGCTTCACCTCTGCCAACGGCGCGTCGGACGGCAGGCCGGGCACCACGGCGGCCGTCGTGCGGCGCCAGGCGCCGGTCGCCACCGGCGTACCGTCGAGGTGGCCGATGAAGAAGCTGCCGTGCGGCGGCTGGAACATCAGCGGGTCCAGCGGGGTCTCGTCGGGGCCGCCGTAGCGCCCGACGTAGAAGGCCTGCACCTGCTCGACGAGCAGCGCGACCTCGGGGTCGCCGTAGCCGACCTGGGAGATCGTCCAGCCCTCAGGCCAGCGAGGCCCCGCATCCGTCACAGAATCTCGCGTCCTCGTCGTTGCGCACGCCGCAGGAGCGGCAGTACGGACCGGTGACCGCCGCCCCACGGCTCCCCTCGGCGCCGTGCGGACCGTCGTCGACGGTGCGGCCGACGCCCATGATGCCCTCCCCGTCGGAGAGGTAGGCGGCCGACTGCTTCAGCGTCGGCATCGTCTCGCCGGCCGCGTAGCGCGCCTGCGCCCCGATCGTGCCGGCGTTGAGCGCGGCGAGGCCGAAGACGCACAGGAAGCCACCGGCCGCCATCATCAGGATCGG
Source organism: Nocardioides sp. REDSEA-S30_B4 (assembly GCF_001627265.1). Classification (NCBI taxonomy): domain Bacteria; kingdom Bacillati; phylum Actinomycetota; class Actinomycetes; order Propionibacteriales; family Nocardioidaceae; genus Nocardioides; species Nocardioides sp. REDSEA-S30_B4. Next base: position 23,364 of record NZ_LUPI01000031.1, read on the forward strand.
CCCGAAGTCGGCGTCCACGCTCGTCGACTGGGCGTCGGCGATGAAGCCGCGCACACCGAGGCCGCCGATGACGAGCCCGGCGAGGAGCAGGACGACCCCGATGACGCGCAAGGTGGTGCGGGTGCCGGCCGTGCGGGGCAGGTCATGGCCCTCGGGGCCCCGGGAAGTGGTCATGCCACCTCTTTACCCTGGCGGACACGTGGGAAACGACGTCGACACGCCTGGGATGATGGCGCCGTGACGTCGGACCTGCGCATCCCCGCCGACCTGCTCCCCCGTGACGGCCGCTTCGGCTCCGGCCCCTCGAAGGTGCGCGTCGAGCACCTCGACGCCCTCGCGGCCACGGGTACGACGCTGATGGGGACCTCCCACCGGCAGACCCCGGTCCGGTCGCTGGTCGGCCGCGTCAAGGAGCGGCTCGCGACGCTGTTCTCGCTGCCCGAGGGCTACGAGGTCGTGCTCGGCGTCGGCGGCTCCACGGCGTTCTGGGACGTCGCGACCCACGGCCTCGTCGAGCGCCGCTCCCAGCACCTGGTCTACGGCGAGTTCACCGGCAAGTTCGCCACTGCTGCGGCCGCGGCCCCGTGGCTGGCCGAGCCGTCGCTGGTGCGCGCCGAGCCGGGCTCCCTCGCCACCCCGGTGGCGACCGAGGGCGTGGACGCCTACGCCTGGGCGCACAACGAGACCTCCACGGGCGTGATGGCCCCGGTGCTGCGTCCGACCGGGATCGACGAGGACGCACTCGTGCTCGTCGACGCCACCTCGGGGGCCGGCGGGCTGCCGGTCGACCTGTCCGAGGTGGACGTCTACTACTTCGCCCCGCAGAAGGGCTTCTCCTCCGACGGTGGGCTGTGGGTGGCGCTGATGTCGCCCCGTGCGCTCGAGCGGGCCCGACGGATCGCGGCGACCGACCGGCACGTCCCGGCGTTCTTCGACCTGCCGACCGCGATCGACAACTCGCGCAAGGACCAGACCTACAACACGCCCTCGGTCGCGACGCTGTTCCTGATGGACGCGCAGCTGGAGTGGATGCTCTCGCTCGGTGGCCTCGACGCCACCGTGGCCCGCACCCGCGCCTCGGCCGCGCACCTCTACGACTGGGCCGAGCGGGCCTCCTGGGTGACGCCGTTCGTCGCCGACCCGGCGCACCGCAGCCACGTGGTCGGCACCCTCGACCTGCACCCGCCGCTGGACTTCGAGGACGTGCTGCGCGTGCTGCGCGCCAATGGCATACTCGACACCGACCCCTACCGCAAGCTCGGTCGCAACCAGCTGCGTGTGGCGATGTTCCCCGCGATCGACCCCGACGACGTCCTGGCCCTGACCCGGTGCCTGGACTGGGTGCTCGAGCGGCTCAGCTGAGCAGCTTCAGCGTCGCCCGCTCCAGCGCCGCCTGCCGCTGGTCGGGGGTGTCGTAGGTCCGCCGGGTCGTGCGCTCGATGGTGCGCCCCTCCTCGTAGGCCTCGATCACCCGCGGGTCGACGTAGGAGGACCGCGCCAGGGTCGGGGTGTTGCCCAGGAAGCCCGACACCTCCTTCATCGCCCCCGCGACCGCCCGCTTGCGCGAGGCGGCGCTCTCCCCGTGCTCGGGGGTCTCGGCCAGGGCCGCCGCGGCGAGCACGGTGGCGTGCCAGGTGCGGAAGTCCTTGGCCGTCGCCTCCACCCCGGTGGTGTCGCGCACGTAGTCGTTGACCAGCTCCGGCAGCACCGACCGCCACGAGCGGGAGAGCTTGTAGGACAGCAGTCGCGGGTCCTCGGCGCGCCGCCGGCGCATGACCTCGACCGCCTCGATCACGACCAGGTCGTCGATCTCGACCCGGTGCTCGACCCCCGACTTCCCGACGAAGGCGAAGACCAACCGGTCCTGGCGCCGCCGCACGTGCCGCCGCTCGAGCGTGGTCAGGCCGAAGGAGCCGTTCTCGTCGGCGTACACGTCGTTGCCGATGCGGAAGTAGCCGAGGTCGAGCAGCCGCACCGCCGCCGCGCAGGCGCGCTCCAGCGGCATCCCCTCGCGCCCGAGGTCGCCCACGACCCGCTCGCGGGCCTTGACCAGGGCCTTGCCGAAGAGCAGCACCCGCTCGAACTTCTCCTGGTCCCGCTTCTCGCGCCAGGCCGGGTGGTAGAGGTACTGCCGCCGCCCGGCGTCGTCGGTGCCGACGGCCTGCAGGTGCCCGTTCTCGTACGGCGTCACCCACACGTCGCGCCAGGCAGGCGGGATCACCAGCGACCGGACCCGGTCGGCGTCCTCGTCCGGCAGCCGCTCGCCCGCGGCGTCGAGGTAGACGAACCCGCGCCCGGCCCGGCGCCGGGTCCACCCGGGCTGGTCGGGAGAGGTCCTGCGCAGCCGCACCATGGCCTGAACCGTAGGTCGGGCTCAGCGCCGGCGGACCACCCAGCCGACCACACCCAGGAGGGCGATGAGCCCCACGAAGACAGCCATCACGACCCCCAGGGAGGCGAGACCACCCGCGAGCGAGGCGTCCTCTGCCGCGGGCGCTTCGGTCGCCTCCGCCTCCTCCTCCGGCGTGGCCGAGGGTCCGGCCGGCTCCGGGGCCGGGGCCACCGCCCGCCGCACGTCGCGCGGCAGCCGCACCTCCAGCACGTCGGTGAACTGCCCCTCGGTGGAGACCAGCACCCGCCCGTCGGGGGTCACCGCGATGCCCTCGCCCTGGTCCTGGTCGGGCAACGAGAGGCCCCCGACGGCGCGCATCGAGGGCCAGGCGTAGACGACCGCCCGCGCGTAGCCGCGCACCACGAGGTGCTTCCCGTCGGGCCAGAACGCGCCGTCGGTGGCGATCGGGATCGCGTCGGCGACGGGGCGCAGCTTGTTCGGGCGGTCCGGGTCCAGGCGCCGGGGCGCCGCGTAGAGGACGCCGCCGAAGATCTGCTTGGAGACGACGTAGAGCCGGCCGGTGAGCGGGTGGGACAGCAGCGTCTCCGCGTCGCGCGGCCCGTCGGCGTACACGAGCTCGAAGGTGGGGTAGGTGCCGCTGCGCTCGCCCCGCCCGACCGGGACGCGGGTGACCGAGATCGAGCTGCGCGCGGCGCCGTTGTCGCCGATGTCGCCGACCCAGACCTCGCCCGGGCCGGCGGGTGCCAGCGCCTCCATGTCGACCGGCGACTCGGCGAACCGCGTCACGCCGACGGTGTCCCCCGCCTCGGCGCCGCCGAGGGCGACGGTGAAGACACGGCCGGAGTCGCCGGAGTCGTTGATGGTCGACAGCAGCCCGCCCCGGACGACGAGGCCCGAGGACTCCACGACCTCGGGGTCGGTGAAGGACATCACGACCTCGCCGCGGTCGGCGGTCAGCGCCGCGGTCACTCCCCCGGCCAGGAACGGCAGGGCGACCAGCACCGCCAGCAGCCGGCTCACGCCCCGCTCGATCCCTGGCCCGATCCCTGGCCCGATCCCTGGCCCGATCCCTGGCCCGATCCCTGGCCCGATCCCTCGAGCGCTCGGCCAGCCGCGGCCGCAGCTGCCAGGTGGCCACGAGGTCGTCGTACTCCGAGACCACCGAGCCACCACGGACCGGCGACCCGGTGCGGACCGCGCGCAGCATCGTGTTGCGCGGCGTGTGCTCGGACCCGACGAACTCCACGACGTCCACGCGGTAGCCCTGCTGCCGCATCAGCGAGGCCCGCAGGGCGTCGGTGAGGGTATCGGCGAAGCGCTCGCGCAGGATGCCGTGCCGGGTGAGCGCGGAGTACGGCGACGGGGTGGGCGCCTTGCGCAGCTGGGCCGCCACGTCGTGGTGGCAGCAGGGCGCGGCGAGCACGACGGGTGCCTGCCAGCCCACGGCCCGGGCGAGCGCGTCGTCGGTGGCGGTGTCGCAGGCGTGCAGCGCCAGCACCACGTCGGGGGCCGGGTCGACCACGACGTCGCCGATGGTGCCGACCGCGAACGACATCTGCGCGTCGACGCCGAGCGAGGCGGCGACCTCGCCGTTGTGGTCGGCCGACTGCTGCTTCACGTCGGCCCCCACGAGGTGCACCGGGAGCCCGCGCACGTGGGTGAGGAAGCGGTGGGCGGCGAAGGTGAGGTAGGCGTTGCCGCAGCCGAGGTCGACCACGCGCAGCGGCTCCTCCGGCGTCGGCCGGCGCAGCGCACCCCGCGAGCGGGCGTCGGAGAGCGCCGCGTCCAGCTGGCGCAGGAACTCCTCGACCTGGCGCAGCTTGGCCTGCCGGCTGGGCTTGACCCGGCCCTGCGCGTCGGTGAGCCCGAGCGCGCGGAACACCGGGTCGGACTCCTCGAGCAGGCGTTCCTTGTCGCGGTCGTGCCCCCGCTCGGCCTGCACGGCCTCCTTGCGGGCCGCCGAGTGCAGCAGCCCCTCGCCCTTCTTGGTCACCCGCAGCTGGTGGGTGTGCGTGGTGGTCTCGACGTGCCAGTTGCCGAACGGCTCGTCGAAGAGCAGCGCGTCCAGCGCCTCGGCCGCCGGGCCCGCGGCCGGCTCGTCGCCGAAGAGGTGGTTGCTGGTGTGCGCCTGCGTCGCGTCGTACGCCGTCAGCTGCAGGTGCCGGCCGGCCTTGAGGTCCACGGGGCGGAGCTCGACGCGGCGCCAGCGCGGCTCGCCCTCGCGGCGGCGGCCCGAGGCCACCGCACGGACCAGCGTGTCGGGGGCGAGGAGCTCGGCCCGCAGGCGGGCGAGGGTGCGCAGCAGCGGCTCGGCCATGGTCAGCTCAGACGATGGCGGCGACGACGACGATCAGCAGCAGGATCCCCAGCGCGGCGGGGATGATCAGGCGCCGGTGCTTGGGGTTCACGACTCGAGCCTAGAGGCGAGGAGTTCAGCGAGGTGCATCGCCGGGACGTCCGCGAGGTCGTCGAGCTGGACCTTGCAGGACATGCCGTCGGCGAGCACGACCGCGTCGGGGTGCGAGCGCACCGTCGGCAGCAGGTGCGTCTCCGCGACCGCGACCGAGACCTCGTAGTGCCCCTTCTCCATCCCGAAGTTGCCGGCGAGGCCGCAGCAGCCGGGCACGCGGGTGACCGTGGCGCCGAGGCGCTCGAGCAGCCGCTGGTCGGCGTCCCAGCCCATCACCGCGTGCTGGTGGCAGTGCGGCTGGGCGACGACCTCGACCCCGGTGAGGTCCGGGAGCCCCAGACCGCCGGGGCGCTCGGCGTCCAGGCGCGCGACGAGCTCGGCGAAGGTCAGCACTCCCTCCGCGACCTCGCCGGCGCGCGGGTCGTCGCTGAGCTCGACCAGGTCGCTGCGCAGCGTGGCGGTGCACGAGGGCTCCAGGCCCAGCACCGGCACGCCGGAGGCGACGTAGGGCGCGAGCGTCGCGGCCGTGCGGGCGGCGATCCGCTTGGCCTCGGTCAGCTGGCCGGTGGTGATCCAGGTGAGCCCGCAGCAGGCGTCGTCCTCGATGACCCGCACGGTCAGCCCGGCTGCCTCCAGCACCCGGATCGCGGCGTGGCCGGAGCCGGGCAGGAAGTGGTCGGTGAAGGAGTCGGCCCACACCCACACGTCGGGGGTCTCGGGCAGCCGGGCCGTGGTCGCGGAGCGGCGCAGGGTGCGGGTCGCGAAGGTCGGGAGCGAGCGGCGCTGGTCGACGCCGGCGGTCGCCCGGGCGAGCTTCGCGAACGCCGGCACCTTGAGCGAGGCATTGACCACCGGCGCCACCGGGGCGGCCAGCGCGGCCCACTTCGGCAACCGGCCGAGCAGCCGGTGGGAGCGCGGGCGGCGCTCGGTCGAGCCCTCTGCGTCGTACCGCTGGTGGAGGGCCTCGGACTTGTAGGTCGCCATGTCGACACCGGTCGGGCAGTCCGACGCGCAGCCCTTGCAGGCCAGGCAGAGGTCGAGCGCGCCGGCGACGGCCGGGTCGCCCAGCCCGCCGACCAGCGTGCCGTCGAGCGCCTCCTGCAGCACCCGCGAGCGACCGCGGGTGGAGTCCTTCTCGTCGCGGGTCGCCTGCCACGACGGGCACATCACGCCCGAGCCCTGGCCGGCGACCTGGGGCGCCACGCACTTGCCGACGCCGGTGCAGCGGTGGACGGCGTCGCCCAGGGACCCGCCGTCGTGGAGCAGCCGCAGCGCGGTGCGCGGCTCGCGGCGCGGGCGCGCGGGGCGCAGGTGGGCGTCGACCGGGTCCGGGTCGACGAGCACACCTGGGTTGAGCACGTCGTCGGGGTCGCAGACGGCCTTGACCGCGCCGAAGAGCCGCAACGACTGTTCGTCGTACATCACCGACAGCAGCTCGGAGCGGGCACGACCGTCGCCGTGCTCGCCCGAGAGCGAGCCGCCGTGCTCGCGCAGCTTCTCAGCACAGGCCAGGAGGAACTCGCGGAACCGGCGCCGCCCGGCGTCGGGGTCGCTCTGCCGGTCGGTGAAGTCGAAGTCGATGCGCACGTGCACGCAGCCGTCGCCGAAGTGGCCGTAGGGCACACCCTGCAGGTCGTGGGCGCCGAGCAGCTCGTCGAAGTCGCGCAGCCAGGCCCCGAGGCGCTCGGGCGGCACCGCGGCGTCCTCCCACCCGGAGTACGCCGGTCGCCCGAGGCTGCGCGCGGCCAGCCCGGCCCCGTCCTCCCGGATGCGCCAGAGCGCCGCGGCCTCCCGGGCGTCGGTGACCACCCGGTGCTCCAGCGCCGAGCCGGCCGCGACCAGCGCCTGCTCGAGACCGGCGTCGGTGTACTCCACGAAGAGCCAGCCGCCGCCGCGGGGCAGGTCGGGCACCGACCCGCCACCGGCCCGGACGAGGTCGACGATGCGGGCGTCGAGACCCTCGCAGGCCACCAGCGGACCCACCGCCAGCAGGGCCGGGACGGCCTCGGCCGCCTCCACCATCGTCGGGTAGCCGAGCACCAGCAGGTGCCGGGTGACCCGGTCGTCGACGAGTCGCACGGTCGCGCCGAGGACGACGCCCAGCGTGCCCTCGGAGCCGACCAGGAACTTCTCGACCGAGCGACCGTTCTCGGGGAGCAGGTGCTCCAGGGAGTAGCCGCTGACCTGGCGGGTGAAGCGGCCGAAGTGCGTCCGCACGTGCCCGAGGTCGGCGTCCACGACCCCGGTCAGGCCGTCGACGACCGGCGACGACCCGCCGCTCCACACCTCGCCGGTGCCGAAGGCCACGTCGAGACCGAGCACGTTGTCCGCGGTGCGGCCGTAGCCCAGGGCGCGGGAGCCGCAGGCGTTGTTGCCGATCATCCCGCCGATGGTGCAGCGGGGGTGCGTGGACGGGTCGGGGCCGAAGCGCAGCCCGTGCGGTGCCGCGGCGCGCTGCAGGTCGGCGTGCACGGTTCCGGGCTCGACCACGGCGGTGCGCGCCTCGGGATCGATCGCCAGCACCCGGTTGAGGTGCTTGGTCGTGTCCACGACGATGCCCGGCCCGACGGCGTTGCCGGCGATGGAGGTGCCCGCACCGCGCATGGTCAGCGCCGTACCGGTCGCGCGCGCCACGGCCAGGGCGGCCAGCAGCTCGTCGCGGTCGCGCGGCCGCACGACCACCTGCGGGGGGACGCGGTAGAGCGAGGCGTCGGTGGAGTACAGAGCCCGGGCCAGCGTGGAGTCGTCCACGTCGCCGACGCCGGCCGCCCGCAGGGCTGCGGTCAGGTCCTGCGCGGCGGCCCGGTCCTGCGTGGCGGTCACGACGCCGTCCCGGGGCGGTAGCGACGGGTCGCGATCCAGAGCACGGCGGCCAGCAGCAGGGCGACGTACCCGATGGTCGCGGCCACGGCGACCGGGTCCAGCGAGGGCTCCGGGTCGTCGGCGGCACGCACCGTCACCGCCTGCACGACCACGAGGAGCACCATCGTGAGCGCGCCGATCCCGAGCAGGTCGGTCTCCAGCCGCGCGCGCAGCCGGGCCTCCCGGGCAGGGGTCGCGGTCCACCAGTCCTTGTGCGGCACGTTGACCATTGTCAGGGGCGCCCGCCGCATCCACCGCGCCAGTCCCACCATGAGCACCGCGATCCCCAGCCCCAGCACGGAGAACGTGACCAACGCCTCCTGCCGCCCGACGATCCGGTCGGCCTCGCCCCCGGGCCCGAAGTGGATCGGCACCCGGTCCGGGAGGGTCACCGCCGCGATCAGCAGCACCCCGGCGTACGCCGCGCAGGCCAGCGCCATGACGACGCGCACGAGCTCGCGCAGGCGCTCGTCGCGACCACCCGTCCCGCCACTCGTCGCACTGCTCATCCCACTGCTCACCAGTGGTGCATGGAGTCGCGGAACACGGTCGCCAGGTCCTCCGCACGCACCTCGCGCGGCGCGGTGGCCAGCAGCCGCTGCTGCTTCAGCGCCCCCTCGACGAGGTCGTCGACGTCGGAGTCGAGGTAACCGACCTCCGCGAGCCCGCTGGGGATGCCGATGTCGCGCATCAGCCGCGTCAGCACCCCCGGCAGCACGTCGGGACCGTCGCCGGTCACGTCCGGCTCGAGCAGGCGAGCGGCCTCGAGGTGTCGCTGCGGGGACGCCTCGAAGGTGAACCGGAACGCCTCCGGCGCGGTCAGGGTCACCGCCATGCCGTGCGGCACGATCGGCTCGCCGTCGGGGTAGCCCTCGGGACGGTAGTCGCGCACCCGTCCCGCGATGGGGTAGGCGTTGGCGTGCGGCACGTGCACGCCGGCGTTGCCGAAGCCGAGCCCCGCGAAGGTCGCGGCCAGCGCCATCTGCTCGCGGGCCTCGACGTCACCGCCGTCGGCCACCGCCCGCCGGAAGGAGCCGGCCAGCAGCGACATCGCTCGCTGCGCCCACAGGTCGGCGATCGGGTTGGCCCCGCAGTAGGGCACCCGCTGCTCGGGCGTCTTGGCGTCGAAGTCCGCGAACCACCGGGCGGTCCAGCTCTCCAGCGCGTGGCAGAGGATGTCCATCCCAGCCGCCGCGGTCACCATCGCCGGCTGCCCCATCGTCAGCTGCGGGTCCACCACCGCCATGGTCGGCCGCAGCGCGGGGTGACTGATCCCCGTCTTCACGTGCAGCGACAGCACGTCGAGGACGCAGATCGTGGTCGACTCCGAGCCCGTGCCGGTCGTGGTGGGCACCGCCACCAGCGGCAGCAGCGGCTGGCTCGGCGCCTGTGCCCGCCCGACGGGCGCGTTGAGGTAGTCCATGAGCTCGCCGGGGTTGGTGGTCAGCAGGTTGACCGCCTTGGCGGTGTCGATCGAGGAGCCCCCGCCGACGGCGAGCACCGCGTCGAAGGGCCCGGCGTCGCGGGCGAACGCGATCGCGTGCTCCATCGAGGCGTCCGTGGGCTCGACCCGCACACCGTCGTACGTCGTCACCTCGAGGCCCCGCGCGCGCACCTGCTCGGCGATCCGCTCGGGGTTCCCGGTCGCGGCCACGCCGGGGTCGGTCACCAGCAGGATCCGGCGCGCGCCCAGCGCGGCGAGGTCGTGACCGAGCTCGGCGGAGGCCCCGGACCCGAACTTCAGGGCGGGGGCGGCGTAGGTGAAGACGGTCTCGCTCATGTGCCCACCGTAGGACCCCGGACCGCCGTAGCATCCCTCCAGCACGACCCGGAGCAGCGCGAGCCGGGGGTCCAGGAGGGGGGGCGACCATGGCGCATCGACGCGGCGCGGCCGGAGTCGTGCTCCTCGTCCTGGGCGGGGTGCTGGCCTCGATCGCCCTCGGCTGGGTCCTCTCGCGCCCCGAGGACCCCGACGTCTCCGCCGCGGCTGAGCCGGTCGTGCGCGACGGTGCCCTCGTCGACGCCCGCACCGGCGACCCATGGGTCCCGCAGGGCCTGAGCTGGTCCGGCTTCGAGTCCGCCTGCGCCCAGGGGTGGGGCTACTCCGGCCTGGACCCGCTCGGCGAGGACGCCGAGGCCGAGCAGGCGGCCCTCATCGCGTCCTGGGGCGCCGACACCGTGCGCCTGCCGCTGAACCAGGACTGCTGGCTCGGCACCCGCGGCGCCCCCGTGAGCGACGACTTCGTCGAGCGCACCCCGCAGGGCTACCGGCGGGCCGTGGGGCGGTTCGTCGAGGCGCTCCACGAGGAGGGCCTCGTGGTCGTGCTGGACCTGCACAGCCGCAAGCGCATCGGCAGCGCGGCCTTCGGCAGCATGGCGATGCCCGACTCGGAGTCGCTGGCGTTCTGGCGCTCGGTCGCCGCCCAGTACGCCGACAGCCCCTCGGTCCTCTTCGACGCCTTCCACGCCCCGCACTCGCGCGTGGACGCCCGGGGCCGGCCGGTCCTCGAGCTGGGCTGGCGGTGCTGGAGCCGCGGCGGCTGCGACGTGCCGGTCGACGACGACCGGACCCCGACGCGGGCGGGCCGGGCCACCTACGAGGCGCTGGGCATGGACGACCTGGTCGACTCCATCCGACGCACCGGCGCCGAGCAGCCGATCCTGCTGAGCGGACTGGACCGGGCCAACGACCTGGGGGCCTGGCTGGAGTGGGCGCCGGAGGACGACCAGCTGGTGGCGGCGTTCCACGCCTACGACACCGCCGACTGCGGGCCCACGTGCTGGGAGGAGGTCATCGCCCCGCTCTCCGACCTCGTCCCCGTGCTGACCACCGAGCTCGGCGCCGAGGACCCGACCGACGGGTGGGTCGCGGACTACCTCGCGTTCGCCGAGCAGCAGGACATCGGGTCGCTGCTGTGGGTGTGGGCCGAGCGGCCAGGGGACCCGATGGCGCTGGTGAGCGACCTCGAGGGCACTCCCACGGCCTGGGGCGAGCTGGCCCGCCGGTGGTGGACCGACGAGCTCCCCGGCGCCGGATAGCGGACGTCCCGGGGTCCGGCGGGCGTCTGAGCGACCGTCTGAGCGACCCCTCGTGGAGACCGCGTGGCACGACGGTTGTTACCGACGGTGACGGGCCCCCTCGATCCTGTTACCGAACCTTGTAAGTGCTGTTCCCCCGTGTGGGAGGGCCCGCTCATACCGTCAAAGCATCGCTGGCGCGGACCGTGTGCCGGCTTCGGAGGAGGGGCGGGCGCATGACGGTGCAGGCAGGAGCCTGGCAGGGCGGCACACGCGGCAGCGGCAAGGGTGTCGGCGCCGCGGTCCTGGGCGCCGTGCTGACCCTCCTGATCTTCGTCGCGGTCTTCGTGAGCTTCCTCATCGCGCCGCTGGCGCTCCTGCTCGTCGCGTTCCTGGCCTGGACGGTCATGAAGCCGCGGCAGGAGTCCGGCCAGGCGCCGGCCGCCGGCGCCGCGCCCACCGAGGACGACACCTCCTACGGCTTCGGGGCGGGGGCCCGATGAGCACCGACACCCGCGCCGGCACCACGAGTGCCGCCGCCCGACTGGGCGACGGTATCGACGTCGAGCTGCGCCACCTGCTGCCCGAGGGCCTGTGCCGCACGTTCCGGGTGATGCCGTACGCCGTCGCCAACGGCACCGTGCTCGTGGCCGCCGCCGACGCCGACGACGAGATCGCGCTGGAGGTCGTCCGGGAGCGGATCGAGCAGCCGGTGCTGCTCGTGCGCCACACGGCTGTGGAGATCATCGCTGCGATCGACGAGACCTTCCCGCCCGACGACGACCGGGTCGAGAGCCCCGAGGCCCGCCGAGCCCGCACCCAGATGGCCCAGATGCTCACCCGCAGCGGCCTGGTCACCAAGGAGCAGCTGCAGCGCGCGACGCTGGAGTACTCCCGCACCGGCGACCCGCTCGGCGACATCCTGGTCTCCCACGGCGCCATCACCGAGGACGTCCTCGTGGCTGCGCTCTCGGAGATCCACCAGATGCAGCGCGTCGGCCTGCGTGACTTCGCACCCGACCCCCAGGTCACCCGCCGTCTCCCCGAGCCGCTCTCGCAGTCGCTGCAGGTCGTGCCGGTCGCCGAGGCCGACGACACGGTGCTGCTCGCCGTGGCCCGCCCGCTCGAGGCCGAGGACCTGCGCGCTGTCGAGGAGGCCCTCGACCAGCCGGTCCGCCAGCTGCTGGCCAACCGCACCGACCTCGACCAGCTCATCCAGCAGGTCCACTCCGAGCACTACGCACAGGTCTCGACCGAGCTCCTCATGGAGTCCGCGCCGGAGTCCTCGGCCCACGTGGTCATCGCGCCGACCCAGAAGGCCGTCCTGGTGATGGTCCTGGTGCTGATCGCGATCTGCGGGATCCTCTGGCCGATGGGCACGCTCATCGGCCTGGTCGGTGCCGCGAGCTTCGCCTACCTCTTCGTCTCGGTCTACAAGTTCCGGCTGACGCTGCGGGCGCTCGGCACGCACCTCGAGACCGACGTGACCGACGCCGAGATCGCGCTGCTGGACGAGCGGCACCTGCCCGTCTACACGATCCTGGTGCCCCTCTACAAGGAGGCCGGCATCGTCTCCCGCCTGGTGCGGGACATCAATGCGCTGGACTACCCCCGCACCCGCCTCGACGTGAAGCTGCTGTGCGAGGAGGACGACGAGGAGACCATCACGAAGATCCGGTCGATGGACCTCCCGCCGCACTTCCACCTGGTGGTCGTGCCGGACAGCCAGCCCAAGACCAAGCCGAAGGCCTGCAACTACGGCCTGCAGCTCTCCCACGGCGACTACTGCGTGATCTTCGACGCCGAGGACCGCCCCGACCCCGACCAGCTCAAGAAGGCGGTCATCGCCTTCTCCCGCGTCCCGGGCAACGTGGTCTGCATCCAGGCCAAGCTCAACCACTTCAACCAGGACCAGAACATGCTCACGGCCTGGTTCGCCAACGAGTACTCCATGCACTTCGAGCTGGTGCTGCCCGCCATGGGCGCCTCGGAGTCGCCGATCCCGCTGGGCGGCACCTCCAACCACTTCGTCACCTCGGTGCTGCGCGACCTCGGCGCCTGGGACCCCTTCAACGTCACCGAGGACGCCGACCTCGGCATCCGGCTGCACCGCGAGGGCTACCGCACCGCGATGATCGACTCCACCACGCTGGAGGAGGCCAACTCCCAGGTCGGCAACTGGATCCGTCAGCGCTCGCGCTGGAACAAGGGCTACTTCCAGACCTGGCTGGTGCACATGCGCCACCCGTTCCAGCTGATGCGCGCCACGGGCCTGAGCGGGTTCCTGTCGTTCAACCTGACCATGGGCAGCGCGTTCGTCCTGCTGATGAACCCCATCTTCTGGGGCCTCACCACGCTCTACGTCTTCACCCAGGCCGGCTTCATCCAGCAGCTGTTCCCGGGCATGGTCTTCTACGCCGCCAGCGCGATGCTCTTCATCGGCAACTTCGTCTTCGTCTACCTCAACGTCGCGGGCAGCCTGCAGCGCGGCGAGTTCAGCATCACCCGCACCGCACTGCTCTCCCCCCTCTACTGGGGCCTGATGAGCTGGGCGGCCTGGAAGGGCTTCATCCAGCTGTTCACCAACCCCTTCTACTGGGAGAAGACCGAGCACGGTCTGGACGAGGTATCGGCATGAGCGCCACCGACACCACTCCCCCGCCGCCCACCCCGGCCGGCGAGCACCACATCGTGGTGCAGCCCGAGCAGCCGACCCGCCGCGTCGTCACCAACGCCGAGCGGCTCTCCGGCGTCATCCAGTCCGTCGGTCGACGTCACACCGACATCCCGCGCCGCCGCTGGGAGAGCCTGGGCGTCTTCGCCTTCTTCCTCCTCGCCTGGAGCCTGTTCGGCCACTGGCTGGTCGTGGACAAGCACGTGGTCGGCTTCGAGACCCTCGACCGCCTCAACCGGGCGCTCATGGTGTGGCACAACGACCCGCCGAAGCTCTCGGCGCTCGGCTTCGACTACCCGCCGCTGGCCACCCTGCTGGTCACCCCGCTGACGATCTTCAGCGACCTGGCCCGCAACCTGGCGATCATCCCGATCACCTCGGCGGTCTTCGCGGCCGGCACGATGGTCGTCCTCAACACGATGATGCGGCGCGCGGCCGTGCTCGCGCCGCTGCGCTACACCGTCCTGGTCGCACTGGGCGCCAACCCGCTCGTCGCGCTGTACGCCGCCGGCGGCGCGCGCCACTTCCTGTGGCTCTCGCTCGTGGTCGTCGCGCTCGGCGCCCTGTTCGCCTGGTACGTCACCGCCGACATCCGGTTCGTGATGATCGCCGGGCTCGCCTTCTCCGTGGCCACCCTGGCCGGCTACTCCAGCCTGCTGTGGTTCGTGCTGAGCGCCGTGATGATCGGCGCGGTCCTGGCCCGCATGGGTGCGGACGGCACCGAGATCGAGGGCACCACCGTCGGCTTCGCCTCGCCGACCGTCTACGTCATCGCGCTGTGGACGGCCTTCAACCTGCTGCTGCTGGGCAACCCGTTCGCCTGGATCACCGAGAGCAGCGACGCCCTCGGCAACGTCAGCGCCGAGGAGTTCTCGATCGTGGGGCTGCTGCGCTGGACCGGTGAGCTGGTCCTGTACGGCGCGCCGATCGCCATCGTGGTCCTCCCGGCACTGTTCTTCGCCGGCATGGCCCGTCGCAACACCTTCGCGCTGTGGCTCGGCGTCATCCTCACCTTCACCGTCCTGGCCCCGGCCGGCGCGGTCGTCCTCAACGTGACCGACAGCCCGATGGTGCTGCGCAACGCGCTGCCGATCCTGGTCATCGCGGTCATCGGCGCCATCTGGCTGGCCCGCTCCGCCGGCTCGAGCGCGACCCTGGTCAGCGCGCTGCTGGTCGTCGGGCTGCTGCTGAGCATCCCGTGGACCTTCCAGGGCATGAAGGACTACAAGTACCAGAACCTCGAGTCCACCTTCGCCGCGGCGATCTCGACCGGCCAGAGCCAGGAGGGTGCCCGCACCCGGTCCGGCCAGGTCGTCGGCGTCGTGGACGAGCAGGCGATGGCGTCGTTCATCCGCGCGAACGTCACCCGCCGCGGCTCGATCCTCACCGACAACGCCCAGACCTACGCGGTCATGCTCTTCACCGGCCGGCCGGACCTGTTCTTCGACCGGGTCGACCAGTCCGACGGCCCCTGGCTGGAGGCCGCGGCCGACCCGGCCGAGCACGTCGACTACATGTTGCTGTCGACCGACACCGGCGCGGACCTGCTGAGCAGGCTCTACCCGGAGGCTGCGGCCGGCCGGCACCCGTCGCTGACCACGGTCTACACCACCGCGCGCTACACGCTGGTCGGCGTGCCGTCGGGCTTCGACCCCGGGGGTGCCGTGCCGAAGACCGCCAGCGAGATCGCCGAACAGTCCGGCGCCGAGGGGGACGGCTCGGAGGAGCCGGTCACCGACGAGCAGGAGCCGACGCTGCTCCCCGGGCTGGAGGTGACGTCGTGATCGACCAGCGCACCCCCGGCATCGAGCCGCCGCCGTCCCTCGACGACATCCTGTCCCACTCCGACCGGATCGGCCGCGTGGACTTCAACCACCGCCTGGTCCCCGAGCCCGCGCCCGAGCCGGAGCCCGAGCGCATCGAGCCCGCCGACGAGGACACCGCCGCAACCGCGGTCCCCGTCGAGGAGCCGGCCAGCTTCGAGGCGACGGCGGTCGAGGAGGCTCCTGCCGACGAGGCAGGGACCGCGGCCGACCTGGCCGACGCCGTGGACGTGACGGACGCCGTGGACGTGACGGACGCGGCGGAGGAGCCGACCGCGCTGCCCACGATCCCGCCGGTCGTCAGCGACCTGGCCGACGAGGTCGAGCCGGCCCCGGAGCCGGACCCGCAGCCCGTCGCCGCCGCGGACCACGACGACCCGGACGGCGACCTGCAGGAGGACGAGGAGGTGGCTGACGTGCTGGAGCTGTCCGAGCCGACGTCGGCGCTGCTGGCCCTGGTGCCCGCCGAGGACGCCGCGGTGGTCGCCGAGGACGTCGACGACGTCGTCGCCGGCGTGATCGGTCGCATCCGGGAGGTGCGCTCGGCGACGATCGCCCACCTCGAGGCGATCGAGGTCGAGTCGGCGCTGCGCTGCGAGATGCTCACCGCCCAGGCCGAGCTCGACGCCGAGCTCATCCGCCTGCACGCCCGGCGTGAGGCCCACGCGATCATCGCCGCGGCCCGGCACCGCTCGGGGCTGCCGCCGCGCACCTCCAGCGACGAGCAGCGCCTGCGCGAGCTGCACGACGCCGCGACCCGCCTGTCCGAGGAGCTCGAGGCCCTGGGCATCCACCGCGGTTCTCCCGACCACCCGTTCTCCCGATGACTCGGCGGCCGATGACCATGCGACCCACCAGCACCCAGACCACCCGCCGCAACGGCGCGGTCCGCCGCGGGCTGTCCGCCCTCGCGGTCGCGGCCCTCACCGTCTCCCTCGCGGCCTGCGGCTCGGACTCCGACGACGAGTCGGGGCGCACCCCCGAGGCCGAGGTCACCGTCACCGCCGGTGCCGCGGAAGCCACCACTGACGGGCTGCCCACCGCCGAGGCCCGCCTCTTCGCGGCCACCTCGCCGTGGAACACCCGGGTCGACGGCGAGCCGGTCGACGACGCGTCGTCGCGGATGATCAACCGCGCACAGTTCCGCGTCGGCGTCGTCGAGGACGCCACCACCGTCCGCACGGTCCCCCGTCGGATCACCGACCCGCTCTACATCAACACGGTGTCGTGGACGGTGCCCGTGGTGGCCGGCGGCGAGCCGACCGCGGTCGTGTGCCGCCAGTCCCAGTGCGGGGACGGCGACGACACGGTGACCCTGACGATCCCCGCGGACGTCGACCCCGACCCCCGCTACGACGGCTGGTTCACCATCGTCGACGCGGGTGACAACGTCGCCTACGACCTGTGGCGCGCCCGTCGCGAGGACGACGACTCGATCTCCTACCACTACATGAAGAAGTGGGCGCTGGACGGCCCGGGCTACCAGGAGCCCGGCAGCGTCGGGGCCCGTGGTTCCGGCCTCCCGCTCTTCGCCGGCCTCATCCGTCCCGGCGAGCTCGAGGCCGGTCTGATCGAGCACGCGCTCGCCATCAGCGTCCCCGGTCCGGCGCAGAACAGCTATGTGCAGCCGGCGTCCTCCACCGACGGCAACGGCGAGACCAACTCGCTCCCCGAGGGCGCCCGCATCCGCCTGAAGGCCGACGTGGTGCCCGAGCGTCCCCGCGACCCGCGCACCGGCAAGCCGATCCGGCTCACGGCGCAGCAGCAGCGCATGGCCGACGCGATCGTGCTGACCCTGCGCACCTACGGCGCGATCGTCGTCGACCGCGCCGAGGTGCCGACGCTGTACGCCCAGCGCGACGTCACCGCCGACCTGATCCAGGGCAACGAGCTCCAGGGCCTGACCCTCGACGACTTCGAGGTCGTCCAGCTGGGCCAGCGCTATCCCTACCCGCCCGTCGAGGGGACGGATCGATGACCAGCCTGATGAGCGGCCCGGCGAGCACCCGCACGCGTCGCACCCACCGGACCAGGACCGCGCTCACCGCCGGCCTCGCGGCCTTCGCTCTCCTCGGGCTCAGCGCCTGCTCCGAGGAGCCCGCCCAGAACGCGACCGACATCGTGGCCGACGCGCAGGCCCAGGACTACCGCGACGACCAGGCCGAGAGCCAGCGGGTCCGCGAGGCCTACCGCCAGCTCCCGCAGCCGACCAGCGGCACCGTCCGCATCAGTGGCAACCGGGGCTCGCTCACGCCGGACGAGGTCTTCGCCTTCAACCAGAGCGGCACCAGCACCGACGTGTCGATGACCTACGACGGCGAGGACGCCGCGTTCGCGGCGCTGTGCTCGGGCGAGGTCGACATCGTCGACTCCTCGCGCGGGGTCACCCGTGCCGAGCTCGAGGCCTGCCGACGCGTCGGCCTGGACCTCGTGCAGTTCCAGGTCGCCTCGGACGCCGTCGTGGTGGCCACCAAGAACGAGTCCGACGTCGGCGGCGACTGCCTGTCCACCGACCAGGTCCGCGAGATCTACCGCGCCGGCTCCCCGGTCACCCGGTGGTCCCAGCTCGGCGACGGCTTCGACGACGTGCCCCTCAAGGTCGGCGGTCCCAACCGGGAGAACAACGCCTTCTCCTTCTTCGGGCAGTACGTCCTCGGTGCGCCCCAGCCGGCGATGACCAACCTGCGCTCGGACTACCGCGCCTTCGACACCGACCAGGGCTCGCGACTGTTCGTCGTGGGCCGCGAGAAGGACTACGACCTGGTCGGCAAGCTGCGTGAGCGCAGCCGCAAGCGCGAGCTCATCAAGCAGCAGCTCTCCGACTGGTACCCGGTCGTCAACGACGCCAAGGACGAGGTGCAGGTCGCTCGCGAGGAGGTCGCCAAGGGTCAGCGCGACCAGCGCCCGCTGGCCACCCAGCAGGCCGACCAGGCCCGTCTGCAGCGTGCGATCGAGGCGCTGGAGGCCGCCCAGAGTCGGATGCGGGTCCTGGAGGCCCGCAAGCGGGAGATCACCGCGGTGTGGGAGCGCTCGGTCAACGCCCGCAAGCGCGTCCAGGCCTCGCGCGGCAACGTCGCCTACTTCCGGTTCAGCTACTACGAGCTGTTCGAGGAGCAGCTGCGTCCCTTCGAGATCACCACGCCCGAGGGCGAGCGCAACTGCATCTTCCCGAGCCAGCAGACCATCACCAGTGGCGAGTACCCGCTGGCCCGCCGGATGTTGCTGACCACCACCCAGCGCTCCCTGGAGCGCAACGAGGTCGCCGAGTTCCTGCTGTACTACCTGAAGAACGCCGAGGACGACGCCACCCGGGCCCGTCTGGTCTCGGTGCCCGCGGCCGACATCGAGGTCCAGAAGGCGTGGGTCACCGGGGACAGCGAGCCGGTGTTCGTCGAGCTCGACCCCGAGCCGGTCGTGACCACCGACGAGCAGCCCTCCACCAGCCTCCAGCCCGCCCGATGATCCGACGCACCACCCTCGGAGCACCGATGCCCCGTCCCGCCGTCCTCCCCGTCGCTGCCGTCGCCCTCGCGGTGGTGGTGGCGATGCTGGCCACGGTCGCGACCGCACCCGACGCCGAGGCCAGGCGTGCCCCCGACGACGTGATCACCAAGACGATCTCGCTGTCGTGGCAGGGCAAGACCAACAAGAGCAACTACACCTCCTCGGGGCGCATCCCCGGGATCGGGCAGCTCAAGCTGGTCTGCAAGCCCAAGAACACGATGCTCAAGATCAAGCCCGACGACCGGAACCGCGAGACCACGATGTGGCTGGCGAAGTACGAGAAGAAGAACGACAACGACGTCGTGGCGGTCAAGAACGTCCGGGTCTACCGCTACGACACCGCCGACGACGACGGCACCGGGGGGACCGGCAAGGCGGCCCACGAGGGCCTCAACCAGCTCACCCCGATCGAGACGTTCGCCAGCGGGTACGCCGAGGGCGTCATCAGCACGCGCACCGGCCGCCACCTGCCCGGCGGCGCGCAGGACGCGGTGCCGGCGACGTCGATCAAGTTCAGCTGGTGGTGGGAGAACTTCCGCGAGCCGCGGCGCTTCCGGTCCTGCTCGATGAAGGCCGAGCTGGCCACCGACCCGACCCAGTCGACGATGTTGACCTGGCACGGCGACCAGGACTCCGAGGGACGCACGGTCGTGACCTCCGACCTGTCGCCGCTCGGGACGCTGGAGCTGACCTGCCAGACCGGTCGGCGCAGCATCCAGTGGCTCCGACTGATCACCGACGACCCCCACGCCTCGATGCGCGCCCGCACCATCACCGCCGAGGGCCTCATCGACGACCACGTCGAGGAGGACTACATGGAGGCCGCCGGTGGCTACGTCGGCCCGCTCGACATGCCCGAGAACGGCATGATGGAGCTCAACCTGACCGCCCACGGCCAGACCGTGAACATGTTCCTGTCGTCGTACTTCATCACCAACGACGACGAGAACCCCCACCTCAACCTCTGCGAGGTCGCAGCCGCACCCTTCTAGGCCGAGACGTCACTCGCGCACGGTCGAGACGTCACTCGCGCACGGCCCCCACGTGGGGCGTACGGCGGTGCGCGGGACGAGGTCGAGGGGCTCGGCCTCGACCGGGGTCGGTGCGGTGCCGCCGAGGTGGGCGGGGTGCCAACGGGCCCGCTCCCCCGGCCGCGGGGCGTGGTGCGGCATCGTCTGCAGACCTTCGAGCAGGTGGGTCATCCGCTGGCCGAGGGCGTGGGTGACCTGCACGAGGTCGGCGTCCGGGGCCACCGTGAACGGCTCCCCGAACGCCACGTCCACCCGGACACCACGGTGCAGCGACAGCCCGGCCCGCTCGTCGAGGTGACGGCGCAGGGGCCAGAGCCGCTGGTGCCCCCAGACCGCGACGGGGACGACGGGGACCCCGCTCTCCCGGGCCAGCGCCGCGACCCCGGGCATCAGGGCCCGGATCGTGTAGCTGTGCGAGACGCCCGCCTCGGGGAAGACGCACACCGGCTCACCCTCGGCCAGCAGGCGGCGCGCGGCGAGGTAGGCGGCAGCCGGGGCCTCGCGGTCCACGGGCACGTGGCGCATCGACCGCATCGCCGTCCCGACGACGGGCACCTCCCACATGTCGTGGCGGCACAGGAACCGGATCCTGCGCCCTCGCGACAGCCCCGCCTCACCGACGAAGACGAAGTCGGGGAAGGAGGCGTGGTTGCTGGCCAGCAGCACCGGCCCCGAGCGCGGCAGGTGGTGCTCGTCGTGCCAGTCCCGGCGCACCTCCAGCCCGCGCAGCACCACCCGACCGAGCAGGGTCGTCGTGGCGTACCAGCCCTCCCGGCTCACCGACGCCCTCGACGCGGCACTCAGCTGAACGGCGGTCGGGAGTCGACCGCCAGGGAGCGGCGGCCGGCCCAGCGCCACACGCGCGCGGCGCGGTCGCGGTCCTCCTCGGTCACCAGGTTGCCCATCCAACGCAGCGCGAGCGTCATCAGCAGGTCCGAGCGCATCCCGGCCGGGCCGAAGCGGGGCAGCACCCACGGCACGGTGACCAGCCCGGCCAGTCGCCGGGCGATGGAGAACGCCTCGCCGTAGTGCTCGCGCAGGATCGCCGGCCAGGCGGTGCTCATGCCTGCGGCGTCCGGCCCGAGCCCGGCGATCAGGTCGGCCACCATCCGCCCGGTCTCCAGGCCGTAGTCGATGCCCTCGCCGTTGAGCGGGTTGACGCAGCCGGCCGCGTCGCCGATGAGCGCCCAGTTGGCGCCGGCGACGTTGGAGACGGCTCCGCCCATCGGCAGCAGCGCCGAGGTGGGCATCCGCAGGTCGCCGGAGAGACCGAACTCGTCGCGACGCTGGTCGGCGTAGAACTGCATGAGCGGCTTGATGGCGATGTCGGCGGGCCGCTTGGCGGTGGCGAGGGTGCCGACGCCGAGGTTCACCTCACCCGTGCCCAGCGGGAAGATCCAGCCGTAGCCCGAGAGCACCGCGCCCTTCTCGTCCCGCAGCTCCAGGTGCGAGCTGATCCACGGGTCGTCGGTCATCGTCGAGGCGACGTAGGAGCGGCCGGCGACGCCGTAGACGGTGTCGCGGTGCCACTCGCGCCCCAGCACCTTGCCCAGTGGGGAGCGCACGCCGTCGGCGACGACGAGCCGTCGGCACGCGATCTCGAAGCGCTGCGCGCCTGTACGTCCTCCCTCGCCGCGTCGCTCGAAGACGACCGCCGCGACGCGAGCACCGTCCCAGCGCACGTCGACGGCGCGGGCGTCCTCGACGCCGATCGCGCCGGCCTTGAGCGCGGTCGTGCGCAGGTGGTCGTCGAGCTCGGTGCGGGCCACCGCACTCCCCCACGACGGCAGCGAGCCGCCGGGCCAGGGCAGGTGCAGCACCTGCCCGAAGCCGTGCGCGCGCAGACCCTGGTTGACGGTGTGCGCCCGCAGCCAGTCCTCGAGCCCGAGCCGGGACAGCTCGTGGACCGCGCGCGGGGTCAGGCCGTCCCCGCAGGTCTTGTCCCGCGGGTACGTCGCCGCGTCGGCCAGCACGACGTCCAGCCCCGCCCGCGCCAGCCAGGCGGCCGCCGCGGATCCGGCGGGTCCGGCGCCCACGACCAGGACGTCGGTCTCGGTGGGAAGAGTCGCGCTGCTCACGAGGTGATCCTCTCAGGCGGGTGGGAACCGTCGTGTGGTGGTCGGTCATCCGCTGGTCGAGGAGAGCTGGTGAGTCTGTGGTCCGACTAGATCTCGACACACCAAGACCCCGCCGGCGCAAGCGCCGGCGGGGTCTTGGCTCGCTCGATCTGGTTCCCGGTTACCAGAGCTAGCGCTCCGCGCTAGCTCTGGTAGGAACCAAAGTCGAAGTCGTCGAGGGCGACGGCCTGGCCACCGCTCCCGCCGAACTCGTAGTCGTAGGAGTCGTAACCGGTGACGGAGTACGCCGCGGCGCGGGCCTCCTCGGTCGGCTCCACCCGGATGTTGCGGTACCGCTCGAGGCCGGTACCCGCCGGGATCAGCTTTCCGATGATCACGTTCTCCTTCAGACCGCGCAGCGAGTCGCTGCGGCCGTTGATGGCCGCGTCGGTGAGCACGCGGGTGGTCTCCTGGAAGGAGGCCGCCGAGAGCCACGACTCGGTCGCCAGCGAGGCCTTGGTGATGCCCATCAGCTCGGGACGGCCCGCCGCGGGCTTGCCGCCCTCGGAGACGACCCGACGGTTCTCCTCCTCGAACCGCACGCGGTCGACGAGGTCGGAGGGCAGCAGGTTGGTGTCGCCCGACTCCAGCACCGTGATCCGGCGCAGCATCTGCCGCACGATGATCTCGATGTGCTTGTTGTGGATCGACACACCCTGCGAGCGGTAGACCGCCTGGATCTCCTTGACCAGGTGCTCCTGGGCCCGGCGGACACCGAGGATGCGGAGCACCTCCTTCGGGTCGGGGGTACCGCTGGTGAGCTGGTCGCCCACGTTGATGTGGTCCCCGTCGGCGACCGAGAGGCGGGTACGCCGGCTGACGGCGTACTCGATGACCTCGGACCCGTCGTCGGGGGTGACCAGGACCTTGCGGGCCTTGTCGGTCTCCTCGATCTCGACGCGACCGGCGACCTCCGAGATGGGCGAGAGGCCCTTGGGGGTGCGGGCCTCGAAGACCTCGACCACGCGGGGCAGACCCTGGGTGATGTCGTCGGCGGAGGCCACACCACCGGTGTGGAAGGTACGCATGGTCAGCTGCGTGCCGGGCTCACCGATGGACTGGGCGGCGATGATGCCGACGGCCTCACCGATGTCGACCAGCTTGCCGGTGGCCAGCGAGCGGCCGTAGCACTTGGCACAGGTGCCGGTGCGGGCCTCGCAGGTCAGGACCGAGCGGATCTTGACCGAGTCGACGCCGGCGGCGATCAGCTCGCCGATCTTGACGTCGCCGAGGTCCTCGCCGGCGGCGGCCAGGACCTCGCCGGTCTCCGGGTGGACGACCTCGGTGGCGGCGGTGGTGGCGTAGACCGACGTCTCGACGTCGTCCGTGGCGACCAGGGTGCCGTCCTCGGTGCGGGTGCCGATCGTGCGGGGCAGGCCGCGCTCGGTGCCGCAGTCCTCCTCGCGGATGATGACGTCCTGCGAGACGTCGACCAGACGACGGGTGAGGTAGCCCGAGTCGGCGGTACGCAGGGCGGTGTCGGCCAGACCCTTGCGAGCACCGTGGGTGGAGATGAAGTACTCCAGGACCGAGAGGCCCTCACGGAAGTTCGCCTTGATCGGGCGCGGGATGATCTCGCCCTTCGGGTTGGCCACCAGACCACGCATGGCGCCGACCTGACGGATCTGGTTCATGTTTCCGGAGGCACCCGAGTGCACCATCATGTAGATGGGGTTGGTCGGGTCGAAGGCCTTCTCCATCGCGTCACCGACGCGGCGGCTGGCCTCGGTCCAGATCTCCACGAGCTCCTGACGGCGCTCGTCGTCGGTCATCAGGCCGCGCTCGAAGTCCTTCTGGACCTTCGCGGCCTGCTTCTCGTAGGACTCCAGGATCTGGAGCTTGTCGGCCGGCGTGGTGACGTCGTCGATGGAGACGGTGACACCGGAGAAGGTGGCCCACCGGAAGCCGGCGTCCTTGAGGGCGTCCAGCGACGCGGCAACGACGACCTTGGTGTAGCGCTCGGCCAGGTCGTTGACGATCTGACCCAGGCGCTTCTTGCCGACCTCGCCGTTCTCGAACGGGTAGTCCGCCGGGAGGGTGTCGTTGAACAGGATCCGGCCCAGGGTGGTGTCGAGGGTGATCGCCCGCGACTCCTCCCAGTCCGCGCCGAGCTCGAGGTCCAGCGGCGGCACGATGTCGTCGAGGCGGACCTTGATCCGGCTCTGGAGGGTGATCTCCTGGCGGTCGAAGGCCATGATGGCCTCGGCCGGCGAGGAGAACACGCGGCCCTCGCCGGGCTCGCCGGCGCGGTCGCTGGTCAGCCAGAACAGGCCGATGATCATGTCCTGCGAGGGCATGGTCACCGGGCGGCCGTCGGACGGCTTGAGGATGTTGTTGGTCGACAGCATCAGCACGCGGGCCTCGGCCTGGGCCTCGGCGGACAGCGGCAGGTGCACGGCCATCTGGTCACCGTCGAAGTCGGCGTTGAACGCGCCGCAGACGAGCGGGTGGATCTGGATGGCCTTGCCCTCGATCAGCTGCGGCTCGAAGGCCTGGATGCCGAGGCGGTGCAGGGTGGGCGCACGGTTGAGCAGCACGGGGTGCTCGGTGATGACCTCCTCCAGGACGTCCCACACGACCGGGCGGGCCCGCTCAACCATCCGCTTGGCGGACTTGATGTTCTGCGCGTGCGACAGGTCGACGAGGCGCTTCATCACGAACGGCTTGAACAGCTCCAGCGCCATCTGCTTGGGCAGACCGCACTGGTGCAGCTTCAGCTGCGGACCCGACACGATGACCGAGCGGCCCGAGTAGTCCACGCGCTTGCCGAGCAGGTTCTGGCGGAAGCGACCCTGCTTGCCCTTGAGCATGTCCGAGAGCGACTTCAGCGGCCGGTTGCCCGGGCCGGTGACGGGGCGACCACGGCGACCGTTGTCGAACAGCGAGTCGACGGCCTCCTGGAGCATCCGCTTCTCGTTGTTGACGATGATCTCGGGCGCACCGAGGTCGAGCAGCCGCTTGAGGCGGTTGTTGCGGTTGATGACGCGGCGGTACAGGTCGTTGAGGTCGGAGGTCGCGAAGCGGCCACCGTCGAGCTGCACCATCGGACGCAGGTCCGGCGGGATGACCGGGACGGCGTCGAGCACCATGCCCTGCGGCTTGTTGCCGGTCTTGCGGAAGGCGTCGACGACCTTGAGGCGCTTCAGCGCCCGGACCTTCTTCTGGCCCTTGCCGGTGGCGATGGTCTCGCGCAGGTTCTCGACCTCGGCGGCGATGTCGAAGCTCTCGAGGCGCTTCTGGATCGCCGTGGCGCCCATGTGGCCCTCGAAGTACTTGCCGAACCAGTTCTTCATCTCCCGGTACAGCATCTCGTCGCCCATGAGGTCCTGGACCTTGAGGTTCTTGAAGGTGTCCCAGACCTCGTCGAGGCGGTCGATCTCGCGCTGCGCACGGTCGCGCAGCTGCTTCATCTCGCGCTCGGCGCCGTCCTTGACCTTGCGACGCTGGTCGGCCTTGGCACCCTCGGCCTCCAGGGCCGCGAGGTCCTCCTCCAGCTTCTGCTGGCGGTCGGCCAGGGACTGGTCGCGACGCTTCTCCAGGCGCTCGCGCTCCAGGCCGACCTTGCCCTCGAGGGAGGAGAGGTCGTTGTGGCGGGCGTCCTCGTCGACGTGGGTGATCATGTACGCCGCGAAGTAGATGACCTTCTCGAGGTCCTTCGGGGCGAGGTCGAGCAGGTAGCCCAGGCGGCTGGGCACGCCCTTGAAGTACCAGATGTGGGTCACGGGAGCGGCGAGCTCGATGTGGCCCATGCGCTCGCGGCGGACCTTCGAGCGGGTCACCTCGACGCCGCAGCGCTCGCAGATGATGCCCTTGAAGCGCACGCGCTTGTACTTGCCGCAGTAGCACTCCCAGTCCCGGGTGGGACCGAAGATCTTCTCGCAGAAGAGGCCGTCACGCTCGGGCTTGAGCGTGCGGTAGTTGATGGTCTCCGGCTTCTTGACCTCGCCGTGGCTCCAGCCGCGGATCTCGTCCGCGGTGGCCAGGCCGATCTGAAGCTGGTCGAAGAAGTTCACGTCGAGCACGGTGGCTGCAACCCTTCGGTAGTTCTAGAAAAAGTGAAGTAAGGGGGCGGAGGGGCGCCGCCGGCGGTCGAGGAGGTTGCTCTGCAACCGTCTCGAGACCCCCGACGGCGCCGGGCTCACACCTCTTCGACCGAGCTGGGCTCGCGGCGGGACAGGTCGATGCCGAGCTCCTCGGCGGCGCGGAAGACGTCCTCCTCCGCGTCACGCAGCTCGATGCTGCTGCCGTCCTGGGAGAGGACCTCCACGTTCAGGCACAGCGACTGCATCTCCTTGACGAGCACCTTGAACGACTCGGGGATGCCCGAGTCGGGGATGTTCTCGCCCTTCACGATGGCCTCGTAGACCTTGACGCGTCCGGGGACGTCGTCGGACTTGATCGTCAGCAGCTCCTGCAGGGCGTAGGCGGCGCCGTAGGCCTCCATCGCCCAGACCTCCATCTCACCGAACCGCTGGCCACCGAACTGGGCCTTACCGCCCAGCGGCTGCTGCGTGATCATCGAGTAGGGGCCGGTGCTGCGGGCGTGGATCTTGTCGTCCACGAGGTGGTGCAGCTTGAGGATGTACATGTAGCCGACCGAGACCGGGTCCGGGAACGGCTCGCCGGAGCGCCCGTCGAACAGGCTGGCCTTGCCGGTCTCGTCGATCATCCGCACGCCGTCGCGGTTGGGGATCGTCGAGCCGAGCAGACCGGTGATCTCGTCCTCGCGCGCACCGTCGAAGACCGGGGTCGCGACCCGGCTGTTCGGCTCGGCCTTGTCGGCGTGGATCTTGATCAGGCGCTGCTTCCAGTCGGCGCTGTCGGCGTCACCGGAGAGGTTGAGGTCCCACCCCTGCTTGGCCAGCCAGCCCAGGTGCAGCTCGAGGATCTGGCCGATGTTCATCCGTCGCGGGACACCCAGCGGGTTCAGGATCACGTCGACCGGGGTGCCGTCCTCCATGAACGGCATGTCCTCGATCGGCAGGATCTTGGCGATGACGCCCTTGTTGCCGTGGCGGCCGGCCAGCTTGTCGCCGACCGAGATCTTCCGCTTCTGGGCGACGTAGACGCGCACCAGCTGGTTGACGCCCGGGGGCAGCTCGTCGCCGTCCTCGCGGTCGAAGACCCGGACGCCGATGACGGTGCCGGACTCGCCGTGCGGGACCTTCATCGAGGTGTCGCGGACCTCGCGCGCCTTCTCACCGAAGATCGCGCGCAGCAGGCGCTCCTCCGGGGTCAGCTCGGTCTCGCCCTTGGGCGTGACCTTGCCGACGAGGATGTCACCGGTGGTGACCTCGGCGCCGATGCGGATGATGCCGCGCTCGTCGAGGTCGGCCAGGCCCTCCTCGGAGACGTTCGGGATGTCCCGGGTGATCTCCTCGGGGCCGAGCTTGGTGTCGCGGGCGTCGACCTCGTGCTCCTCGATGTGGATCGAGGTGAGGACGTCCTCCTGCACCAGGCGCTGGCTGAGGATGATCGCGTCCTCGTAGTTGTGACCCTGCCAGGGCATGAACGCCACGAGGAGGTTCGTGCCCAGCGCCATCTCGGCGTCGTCGGTGCACGGACCGTCGGCGATCGGCGTACCGACCTCGACCCGGTCACCCTCGCTGACCAGCGGACGCTGGTTGATGCAGGTGCCCTGGTTGGAGCGCTTGAACTTCGAGAGGCGGTAGGAGGAGTAGGTGCCGTCGTCGTTCATCGTCTCGACGAGGTCGGCGGACACCTCCTTCACCACGCCGGCGGCGTCGGCGACGACCACGTCACCGGCGTCGACGGCCGCGCGGTACTCGATGCCGGTGCCGACCAGGGGGCTGTCGCTCTTGATGAGCGGGACCGCCTGGCGCTGCATGTTGGCACCCATGAGCGCGCGGTTGGCGTCGTCGTGCTCGAGGAAGGGGATCAGCGCCGTCGCGACCGACACCATCTGGCGCGGCGAGACGTCCATGTAGTCGACCTCGCCGGCGAGGAGCTCGGAGACCTCGCCGTCGCGCTGGCGCACCAGCACCCGCTCGTTGACGAACTTGCCCTGCTCGTCGAGCGCGGCGTTGGCCTGCGCGATGACGTAGCGGTCCTCGTCGTCGGCGGTGAGGTAGTCGACCTTGTCGGTGACCTGGCCGTTCTCGACCTTGCGGTAGGGCGTCTCCACGAAGCCGAACGGGTTGATCCGGCCGTAGGAGGCCAGCGAGCCGATCAGACCGATGTTGGGACCCTCAGGGGTCTCGATCGGGCACATGCGGCCGTAGTGCGACGGGTGGACGTCA
This sequence comes from Nocardioides sp. REDSEA-S30_B4, assembly GCF_001627265.1. Classification (NCBI taxonomy): domain Bacteria; kingdom Bacillati; phylum Actinomycetota; class Actinomycetes; order Propionibacteriales; family Nocardioidaceae; genus Nocardioides; species Nocardioides sp. REDSEA-S30_B4. Next base: position 51,416 of record NZ_LUPI01000031.1, read on the forward strand.
CGGACCTCCATGCCGGCGCGGTCGCGGGAGAGACCACCCGGGCCGAGCGCGGAGAGGCGCCGCTTGTGCGTCAGACCGGCGATCGGGTTGGTCTGGTCCATGAACTGGCTGAGCTGGGAGGTCCCGAAGAACTCCTTCAGCGCCGCCACCACGGGGCGGATGTTGATCAGCGACTGCGGCGTGATCGCCTCGACGTCCTGGGTCGTCATCCGCTCGCGGACCACACGCTCCATGCGGGCCAGACCGGTGCGCAGCTGGTTCTGGATCAGCTCGCCCACGGTCCGCATGCGGCGGTTGCCGAAGTGGTCGATGTCGTCGGCGGCGATGTCGAGGGTGCCCTGGGGCGCCTCGACCTGGGTGCGGCCGTCGTGCAGCGCGACGATGTACTTGATCGCGGCGACGACGTCGTCCACGGTCAGCGTCTGCTGGTCGAACGCCTCGGTCAGGCCGAGCTTCTTGTTGATCTTGTAGCGGCCGACCTTGGCCAGGTCGTAGCGCTTGGGGTTGAAGTAGTAGTTGTTCAGCAGCGTCTGCGCCGCCTCGCGCGTCGGCGGCTCGCCCGGACGCAGCTTGCGGTAGATGTCGAGCAGCGCGTCGTCCTGGCCCTGGGTGTGGTCCTTCTCCAGGGTCAGCATCATCGACTCGTACTCGCCGAACTCCTCGCGGATCTGCTCGTTGGTCCAGCCGAGGGCCTTGAGCAGCACCGTGACGTTCTGCTTGCGCTTGCGGTCCAGGCGCACGCCGACCATGTCGCGCTTGTCGATCTCGAACTCCAGCCACGCGCCACGGCTCGGGATGAGCTTGGCGGTGTAGATGTCCTTGTCCGAGGTCTTGTCGGCCGAGCGCTCGAAGTAGACGCCCGGGCTGCGGACCAGCTGGGAGACGACGACGCGCTCGGTGCCGTTGATGACGAAGGTGCCCTTGGGGGTCATGAGCGGGAAGTCGCCCATGAAGACCGTCTGGCCCTTGATCTCACCGGTGTCGTTGTTGGTGAACTCCGCGGAGACGTAGAGCGGAGCGGAGTAGGTGAAGTCCTTCTCCTTGCACTCGTCGACGGTGTACTTGGGGTCGTAGAAGACCGGGTTCTCGAACGAGAGCGACATGGTCTCGGAGAAGTCCTCGATCGGGGAGATCTCCTCGAAGATCTCCTGGAGACCGGACTTCTCGGAGACGTCCTCACCCTCGGAACGACGACGCTCGACGACGGCGTTCCACTTGTCGTTGCCGACGAGCCAGTCGAAGCTGTCGGTCTGGAGGGAGAGGAGCTGGGGAACCTCGAGAGGTTCGGCGATCTTCGCGAACGAGATGCGGCGGTGGCCGGAGGTGTTGAGCGGAGTGGAGGCAGGCGCAGCCAAGAGGGATCCTTCGACGGGTCAGCTCATCGATGGCGCGAGCCCCCCACAAGTCAGCCACCGGACAGGCTGAAGAGCATTTGAGGGCAGGCGCAAAGCGCCACCTTACACACTCGTCGGGCGCGCCACAAGAACGGCGTCCACTCGGATCGAACGTCTCGATGAGTGTGGGGCGTCGCGGGCCCGAGGTCAAGCACCTCGCAGGCGCGGCTGTGGACCGCGCCCCGCTCTCACTCCTGGATCGGCGTGGTCTGCAGGCCGTCCACGAGCCACTGGCCGTCGACCCTCGCCATGGTCACCGTGACCTGGTCCTTGTAGACGATCGGCTCGCTGACCTGCTTGTTCGTGGTCGGCCGGTCGACGAAGAGGAGCACGTCGACCCGGTCCCTGCCGGTGCGCACGACGGCGGAGTCGACCACCTGGGCACCGACGACCGTCTGGGTGCCGGGGGCGTTGTCCTCGATGAGGCTGAACAACGGGTCGTACTTGTCGTCCTGGTAGGCCGCGGTCATGTACGACCGGGCGGCCGCGGCGTCCTCGTCGAGGCGGCGGTAGTCGTAGGAGAGCACCGGCACGATCGCACGCACGGCCGCGGCGCGGGCCTGCTCGGCCGACTCCTCGACCAGCACCCCGCCCTTGTCGCTGACCGGCTCCGGGGCGCGGACCGCGGCCACGACGGCCACCGTCAGTGCCAGCCCGGCGAGCACCGCGAGGACCACGAGCGCCCAGGCCGGCACCACCGGGAGTCGCCGGCCGAGGGCGCGACCGCTGTCCTCGACGTCCGCGGAGGTGCCCTCGACCGGCGCCGGGGTCGTCGCGACCACCGGGTCGACGGCGGCGACAGGGGCGACCGGGTCGACCCGGTCCCCCGCCGGGGCAGAGCCGGCCGGGGCGACCGGGCCGTCCAGCCCGGCGTCGTACGCCGACCGCGAGGCGGGGTCCAGCAGCACCTCGGCCGCCTGGTTGTAGGAGCGGAAGCGTCGGTCGGAGGGGTCGAGGTCGGCGATGGCGGCACGCCAGGCCGACCGGATCTCCTCGGACGAGGCGTCCTGGTCGACCCCGAGGAGGTCGTACCAGCTCGGTCCGGCGCTCACTGCTCGTCCTCCGTGGGCTCGGGGCTCGCGCTTTCCGGACCGGCCCCTTCGGAACCGGAGCCGTCGGGCTCGGTGCCCGGCTCGGGAGGGCGCCGTAGACCTCGCACGCCCGGCCGAGCTCGGCCTGGGCGACGGTCAGCTCGGCGGTCCCGACCTGCTGCTCGAAGTCCGCGCGGAAGGCGGGCGTGATCAGCTCGCCCACCCGCTCGCGATAGTCGGGCATGGTGCCGTCGTCGGAGAGGTCCTCGGGCCCGTAGGTGTTGACCCGCAGCATGAACTGGGTCGCCACCGAGAGCACCGCCTCGCGCTCGGCGGCCACGGCGTTCTCACCGGAGAGCAGCGCGCCCACCCGGCCGGGCAGACCGCCGCTGGCCGCCGACGTGCGGGAGGCCAGCAGGAGCCCGGTGGTGACCAGGGAGCCGATCAGCACCAGCACGAGCACGACCGCCAGCACCAGCCGGAAGCCCGGCGAGGTGGAGCTGCGGTCGTGGGACCCGTGCTGCTGATCGGCGTCCTCGCCGCTCACCGGCTCGACGTCAGGGGCTGGAGGAACAGCCACTTCCAGGACTCCTTCCCCAGGGTGCGCGGCGCCACGCTACCCGGGGAGGTCAAGGAACCAGGCACGCGGTCGCCCCAGGTGAGGGTCTCCGACTCGGGGTCGTAGGAGGCCACGACCTCGGAGTCGTAGTCGGCCGGAGCACGGAAGCGGTCGTAGATGTTCTGCGCACCGCGGGCGTTGCTCACCGCGGGAGGCTCGTCGCAGCGGGCCTCCTCGTTCATCGGCCGGTTCTCGCCGTTCTGCGGCGGACGGGTGTCGGTGCTCTGGTAGCCGTCGTGGCAGATCGGGTTCGTGGTGATGATCAGGCCGAAGTGGGCGTCGTAGAGACCGGTGTCCGGCGACTTGGAGACGACGGTGAAGCCGCCCTCGACGACGTAGGGGTAGATCACCAGGATCTGCTCGAGACCGTCGAGGCGACGGGTCACGATCTCCCCGGTGGTGATCAGGTTGTTGATCAGGCTGCCGAGCTCGACCTCGTTGTCGTCGATGAAGCGACGCAGCGCGACCGCAGCGCCCGAGCCGTTGTCGAGGAGCGTGTTGATCTCCGGGTCGGCGTCGGCCAGCGCCCCGGTGAACAGGGAGAGGTTGCGGGCGAACGAGCGGATCGCGCTCTCGGAGGCGATCTGGCCGTTCAGGACGGTGTTGCCGTCCCGGATCAGCGCCGTGGTGGTGTCGAAGTTGTCGTTGGCGGCGTTGATGAAGTCGTTGCCGGTGTCGATGATCTGCTGCAGCTCCTCGCCGGTGCCGGCGAACGCAGCACCGAGCTCGGTGACCGTGGTCTTCAGGGCCTTGCGGTCCACGGAGCCGACGGTGGTGGCCAGGTTGGAGAGCAGCTGCTCGACCTGGATGGGGGTCCGGGTGTCGGCCATCGCGATCTCGGAGCCGTCGGCGAGATAGGGCTCGTCGTTGGACTTGGGCTGGAGCTCGACGTACTGCTCACCGACGGCGGACTTGTTGCCGACCAGCGCCAGCGTCGCCGCGGGGATCGAGTCGTGCTGGTTGTCGATCGCCAGCTCGACGTCGACGCCCTCCTCGGTGAGGACCAGCCGGTCGACCTTCCCGATCTGCACGCCGCGGTAGGTCACCTCGGCGCCGGCGAAGATGCCGCCGGAGGAGCCGAAGTGCGCGGTGACGGTGTAGGCGCTGTCGTAGAACAGCCGGTCGAGCTTGGCGTAGCGGGCTCCGACGAAGCTGCAGCCGACCAGCGTGATGACCACGAAGACGAGCAGCTGGATCTTGGTACGGCGCGTGATCACGAGACCACCATCCCCGGGATCATCAGGCCGACCAGGTCGGCGTCGTAGAGCGCGGCGAGCTCGGAGACCTGGGGCCCCGTGGGCTCCGCTCCCCCGCCGGGAGCGGTGCGCGGCAGGCCCTGGCCACCGCTGGTGCCACCGAACAGGTCACCGAGGATCGGCAGCTCGATGCCGCCCAGGCCCGGGAGGTCCGGGAGCCCGGGCAGGTTGCTGAGCAGCGAGCAGACCACGACCTCCTCGTTCTTGGGCTTGGCGCACTCCTCGCGCAGCTGCAGGAGCAGCTCGACGCTGCCGAGCACCTTCTGGCACGAGTTGGAGGTGAGGTCGGCACTGGCCAGGCAGTTGAGGACCGCTCCGACGACCGCGGTGGGCTCCAGCTCGGTCGGCAGCAGGGTCGGCAGGCTGGTGGGCACACCGGTGATGCCGAGGGAGAGGTCGACCTCGAGCTCGACGGAGAGGTTGGTGTAGTCGCCCATGTGCAGGTTGCGGGCGACCTGCGGGTCGCGGCCGACCACCTCGTCGACGAAGGGGTAGGTCAGGGCGACGTTGACGGACTTCACGAAGGCGTCACCGGAGTTCGCGAGCTCGGTCAGCACGGGCTGGAGCTGGCGGATGGTCTCGATGGTCGTGTCCTTGGACTGCTCGATGACCCGGACGCCCACGTCGCCGAGCTCGTTGAGCGACTGCAGCATCGTGACGAGGTCCTCGCGCTGACGGTCCAGCGAGCGCAGGGCGCTCGGCAGCTCGTCGAGGGCGTCGTCGATGGTGCCCTGCTGCTGGCGCACCGAGATGGCCAGCTGGTTGAGCCGCTCGATGGCGTCGACGATGTCGGCCTTGTTGTCATCGAGGGTCTCGGTGAACACGTCGAGCTGGCGCAGCACCGACCGCGCGGAGTCCTCGCGGCCCTCGAGGGCGTTGTTGAGCTCGGAGGCGATCGTCTTCAGCTGCGCGACACCGCCGCCGTTGAGGACCAGCGACAGCGCGCCGAGCACCTCCTCGACCTCGGGGTTGCGGCCGGTCTGCTCGAGCTGGATGAGGTCGCCGTCGCCGAGCCGTTCGGCGTTGCCACCGTCGGCGGGGGCGTCGAGCTCGACGAACTTCTCGCCGAGCAGCGAGGTCTGCCGCAGGCGGGCCACCGCGTCGTCGGGGAGGTCCACGTCGTTCTGCAGCTCCATGGTGACCAGGGCGGTGTAGCCGTCGAGGTCGACGTCGGTGACCGTGCCGACGGTGATGTCGTTGATCTTCACCGTCGACTTGGGCACCAGGTCGAGCACGTCGGCGAACATCGCGGTCACCGTGATCGGGTCGTCCCCGGTGTCGGGGCCACCGGGCAGCGGCAGCGAGTAGACGTCGAACTCGCAGGCCGAGAGGGTCAGCGAGGCCGCGAGCAGGCCGAGGGCCAGGCGCGTGCGGCGCAGCGTCGTACGGCGCATCAGCGGGTCACCTCCACGAGGCCGCCCAGCGTGGGGTCGGCCACCTGGGGCGCCACGGTCCGAGCGCCGGTGCCGGTGGATGTGCGGGGCGCGGTGGCCTGGATCAGGTCGCACAGCGCTCCGGTCGGGTCGACGGAGTTGACGACGGTGCACAGCAGCAGGCCCGGGTCGTTGACCAGCTGGTTCTCGATGTTGCCGATGTTGGTGTTGGCGTCGAGCGTGCCGGCCTGGGGGTTGTAGGTGAGCGCGAGGTTGTTGAGCGCCAGCGGCGCGACCGCGAGCACCTCCTCGAGGTTCACGCGCTGCTTGACCAGCACCTTGGCCACCCGGTTGAGCTTGGTGATGTCACGGCCCAGGACGTCCTGGTTGGTCTCGACGAAGTCCTTGACCTGGCCCAGGGCGGTGCCGAGGTTGTCCAGCGAAGCGACCAGCTCCTGGCGCTCGCCGGCGAGCAGCTCGCTGACGTCGGAGAGCGAGGTGTTGAACTGCCGCACCGTGGTGTCGTTCTCGGCCAGCGTGCTGACGAAGGCCTGCACCTCGGTCAGGGAGGAGAAGAGCTCCTCCTTGTTGTCGTCGAGGGTGGCGCTGAGGTCCCCGAAGTCGGAGATCGTCTGGTTGAACCGGGCTCCCTGGCCACCGAAGTTGTCGGCGGTGACCTCGAGCAGGTCGGTCAGTGCACCGTTCTCGTTGGCGCCGTTGGGACCCAGCGCGACGTTGAGGTGGTCGAGGCTCTCGTAGATGTCGTCGAGCTCCAGCGGGGTGGCGGTGCGGTCGACGCCGATCACCTCGCCGCTGGCCAGCACCTCTCCCCCGGTGTAGGCCGGGGTGAGCTGGATGAAGCGGTCGCCCACGATCGACGGCGCGATGATGACGGCCTTCGCGTCCGCAGGGATCTGCACCTCCGGGTCGTAGCTCATGGTCACCACGACCTCGGTGCCCGAGGGGGTGACCGTGTCGACGGTGCCCACCGGGACGCCGAGGACGCGCACGTCGGAGCCCTCGTAGACCGAGACGGTCCGCGGGAAGCTGGCGGTGAGCGTCTTGCGCTCCTCCTCGCCGAAGAGCGTGAACGCGGCGACGACGACGAGGGCGAGCAGGACCACCGGGACCACGAGGCGGCCCAGGACGCTGGACACGGCGCTCATCCGATCCCACCTCCGTTGGTCAGGTCGGGCAGCGGGGCCAGCGGGAAGTTCTGGATGTAGGTGTCGAACCAGGGTCCGCTGCCCAGGGTGTTGGCGAAGACCCGGTAGAAGGGCGCCATCAGCCGGATGCTGTCGTCGATGTTGTCCTCGTTCTTGTTGAGCACGTCGAGGACCTCCTCGAGGCTCTCCAGCGCCGGCTTGAGGTCAGCGCGGGTGTCGCGCACCAGGGCGGTCAGCTCCTGGGAGAGCTGCGTGGTCGACACCAGGAGCCGGTGCACGGCGTCGCGGCGCGCGACCAGGGCCCGGAAGAGGACGTCGGAGTCCTCCATCAGCTCGATGATGTCCTGGTCACGGTCGTCGAGGACGGTCGAGACGCGACGCAGGTTCTTCAGCAGCGAGTTGATCTCGTCGTTCTTGGCCGCGACGTTGGACGACAGCGCCGAGACACCCTCCAGCGCCCCCTGGAACTCCTCCGGGGTGTTGCGCGAGAGGTCGGCCAGCGTGGTCAGGGACTGCGCCAGCTGGTCGGTGTTGATGTCGCCGGCGGTGTCGGCCAGGCCCTCGAATGCCTGGACGACGTCGTAGGGGGAGCTGGTCCGCTCCACCGGGATCGTGGTGCCCTCGGCCATCTGGCCGGAGCCGGCGGGCTCGATGGCGAGGAACATGTCGCCGAGCAGCGTCTTGACCTTCAGGTCGGCGCGCGAGGTCGGGCCGAACTGGGAGTCGGTCTTGATGCGGAACCCGACGTGGACCTTGTCACCGTCGAGCTCGATGCTCTCGACGGCGCCCACGCGGACACCGGCGATGCGGACCTCGTCGCCGACCTTGATGCCGCCGGCCTCGGAGAAGTTGGCGTAGTAGGTGTCGCCGCCGCCGATCAGCGGGAGGTCCTGGGCCCGGAAGGCCGCGACCAGCGCGATCGCGAGGACCGCGATGCTGATGGCACCCACGACGACGGGGTTGCGCTCACGGAAGGGCTTCATCCGAGGTCACACCTCGCTCCACCCACGTTGTAGTCGACCGGGATCGAGCTGCCGCCGGGCAGGCGGACGCGGCCCTGGAAGTGGCAGAGGTAGAAGTTGAAGTAGGAGCCGTAGATCGCGGTGCGGCCCACCTTCTCCAGCTTGATCGGAAGCACCTGCAGCGCACGGTCGAGCTCACCCTTGTTGCGGTTGACGTTGTCGGCGAAGCGGCGCAGCTGCAAGATGTCGTTGGTGAACGGCTTGCGGATGCCGGTGACCAGCGACGCGGTCTCCTCCGAGAGCGCCGAGATCTGCTCGAGGGAGTCCAGGATGGGCTTGCGGTCCTGCTTGAGGCCCTTGACCAGCTGCTTGAAGCTGATGATCAGGTCGCTGAGCTCGCTGTCGCGGTCGGCGATCCGGTCCAGCACGTCGTCGAGGTTCACGATCAGGTCGGTGATGACCTCGTCGCGGTCGGCGAGCGTCTTGGTCACCGAGGCCGTGTGCCCCAGCAGGCTCTCCAGCGTCCCGCCCTCGCCCTGGAAGACCTGGACGATCTCGAAGGACAACTGGTTGATGTCGTCGGGCGAGAGTGCCTGGAACAGCGGCTTGAAGCCGTTGAAGAGCACCGTCAGGTCCAGGGCCGGGCTGGTGTTGCGGACGTCGATGACGGCGTCCTCCTCCAGCGGCGTGGTGTCGCCCACCTGCTGGCTCAGCGAGATGTAGCGCTGGCCGACGAGGTTGCGGAACCGCAGCTGCGCGATCGTGCCGCGTGGCAGCCGCACCGCGTCCTGCACGGTGAACTCGACGCCGGCGACCCGGTTGTCGTGCACGCGCACGTCGGTGACGGTGCCGACCTTCACGCCGGCCACCCGGACGTCGTCGCCCTTGACCACGCCGGTCGCGTCGACGAACTCGGCCTTGTAGGGCTTGGAGGCCCCGAAGGTCAGGTTGCCGACCATGACGACCAACAGGCCGGTGGCCAGGGTCGTGACCACGATGAAGACCAGGAGCTTGACGAGGTCGGCCGAGGTCTTGGCGTCGAGGAGCTTCATCGCATGCTCACCTCCGCCCCACGGGCCATCGGGCCGATCAGGAGCGGGCCGAGGTCAGAGACGTCCGCGGAGCTGACGCCCAGGCCCGGCGCGAGCAGCTCCTTGAGGAAGGAGGACTCGTTCGCGGTGCCGGTCCAGCCCTCGCTGCTGCGGAACCACGGACCGGGGGCCACGCGCGAGGTGCCCTTGCCGGTCGGCTCGTCCACGCCGTCGTCGAAGTTCGGTTGCGCACGCACGGGGTTGTCCTGGTTCCAGGGCGGGTTGGGCAGGTTCAGGCAGGTGGGGCCGCGGTCCTCGCCGTAGCGGGGCTTGTCGTTGACGTTGTAGCCGCGCGGCTGGTTGGGCAGCGTCTCCAGCACGATGTGGAGGGTGAAGTTGCGGAAGGCCTCGGCCTGCAGCTTGCCGGCGTTGACGATGCCCTTGGTCAGGCAGGAGAACTCCGGGGCGTACTTGGCCAGCATGGTCACCTGCGGCTTGCTGACCTCGCCGAGGCGGATCAGGTTGTCGCCGTTGGTGCGCAGGAAGTCCTCGGCGCTCCCGGAGAACGCCGACACGTCGTTGAACAGGGCGTTGAGGGTGTCCTCGCGGTCCTCGAGCGTGCCCAGCGTGGTGATCTGGTCGCGCAGGATCTGCCCCACCTCGGGCAGCACGTCGGCGTAGATGTCGGAGACCTCGGCGGTGAGGCGGAGGTCCTCGACCAGCGCGGGCAGCTGCGGGTTGAACCGCTTGAGGTAGCGGTCGACCGTCTCGAGGTTGTCGCCGAGCTGGTCGCCGCGGCCCTCGAGCGCCGTCGCCAGCGCGTTGAGCGTCATGTTGAGCTCGGCCGGCTGCACGGTCCGCAGCAGCGGGTAGAGGTCGTTGAGGACGGCCTCGACCTCGGTGGCGGTCTTGGTCTGGTCGATGACGTCGCCGGCCTGCATCGACTCCGAGGCCGGGGCCTCGGGGATCACCAGGGAGACGTACTTCTCGCCGAACAGGGTCTTGGGCACGATCTGGCCGGTGACGTTGGCCGGGACCTGGTCGATCTCCTCGGGGTAGATGCCCAGGGTCACCTCGGCGCCGTCGGCGACCGGCTCGTAGTCGAGCACCTCGCCGATGATCACGCCGCGGATCTTCACGTCGCCGCGGGTCGGCAGCTGCAGGCCGAGGGTCGAGGACTGCAGCGTCACCTCGTCGTACTCGGCGAACTTCTTGGTGAACACGGCATAGGTCAGCCACACGCCGCTGAGGAGCAGCGCGAGGAAGACGATCCCGAGGAGCTTGAACTGCTTCAACATCGGCCTAGCCCGCCAGTCTCACGGTCGTGGTGGTGCCCCAGATCGCCATCGACAAGAACAGGTCGATGACGTTCACGGCCACGATGGACGTCCGCACCGCGCGGCCCACGGCCACGCCCACGCCGGCCGGGCCGCCGGAGGCGGTGTAGCCGTAGTAGCAGTGGATCAGGATGACGGTGACGGCGAAGACCAGCACCTTGCCGAAGGACCACAGCACGTCGCCGGGCGGCAGGAACTGGTTGAAGTAGTGGTCGTAGGTGCCCGCGGACTGGCCGTAGAACTGGATGACCGTCAGGCGGGTCGCGAAGTAGGAGGACAGCAGCCCCACGACGTAGAGCGGGATGATCGCGATGAGGCCGCCCACGATGCGCGTGGAGACGAGGTACTGCATCGACGGGATCGCCATGACCTCGACGGCGTCGATCTCCTCGGAGATCCGCATCGCGCCGAGCTGGGCGGTGAAGCCGCAGCCCACGGTCGCGGCGAGCGCGATGCCGGCCACCAGCGGCGCGATCTCGCGGGTGTTGAAGTACGCCGAGACGAAGCCGGCGAAGGGCGCGGTGCCGATCTGGTCGAGGGCGGCGTAGCCGGACAACCCGACCTGGGCACCGGTGAAGAACGTCATGGAGACGATGACGCCGACGGTGCCGCCGATCACGGCCAGGGATCCGGAGCCGAGGGTGACCTCGGCGAGGATCCGCATGACCTCCTTCTGGTAGCGCACGGCCGCGGCCGGCGCGGCCACCAGGGCACGGATGTAGAAGGCCAGCTGCTGGCCCAGGTCGTCGAGGGACGAGAGGGGCTTGGTGTAGACCGCTTTGAGGTTCGCCATGGGATCAGCCCGTCTTCGGGGGCACGACCTGGAGGTAGATCGCGCTGATGACGAAGTTGACGATGAAGAGCAGGACGAACGTGATGACGACGGACTCGTTCACCGCGTCACCCACGCCCTTGGGACCACCTGCGGCGTTCATGCCCTTGTAGGCGGCGACCACGGCGGCGATGAGACCGAAGATGGTCGCCTTGACCAGGCCGACCCACAGGTCGGGCAGCTGGGCCAGAGCGGTGAAGCTGGCGATGTAGGCGCCTGGTGTGCCGTCCTGGAGGACGACGTTGAAGACGTAGCCGCCGGCGACGCCGACGACGGAGACCAGGCCGTTGAGGAAGACGGCGACGAGCATGGCGGCGAGCACGCGGGGCACGACGAGGCGCTGGATCGGGTCGATGCCCAGCACCATCATGGCGTCGAGCTCCTCGCGGATCTTGCGGGCGCCGAGGTCGGCGGCGATCGCCGAGCCACCGGCGCCGGCGATCAGCAGTGCCGTCGCGATCGGTGCGGCCTGCTGGACCACCGCCAGCACCGAGGCCGAGCCCGTGAAGGACTGGGCACCGAACTGCTTGATCAGGCCACCGACCTGCAGCGCGATCACCGCGCCGAAGGGGATCGCCACGAGGGCGGTCGGGATGATGGTCACCGACGCGATGAACCAGGCCTGCTGGATGAACTCGCGCAGCTGGAAGGGTCGTCGGAACAGGGCCCGTCCCACGTCGAGGCCGAAGGCGAAGAGCTTGCCTGCGGCCCCGACCGGGGCGAGCGCCCTGGTCGCGGTCATGGACGCCACGTGTGTCTCGTACCCCTCAGGCGCCCGTGGTCATGGTCATGTTCTCCTCGAACGAGCCCGGCGGGGGCGTCACGCCGTTCTCCCGGCACCAGGCACCCGGCTCACGCTGGGACCGGCGCGGGATGCCGTTGGAGGGCTCGAGCTGCATCGGGATCGGCGGCAGCGGGGGCAGCTCCTGGTCCGCCTCGGCGGCCAGCTCGTCGGCGTCCTTCTCCTCCGACATGCCGATGGGGCCGACCCGCTGGGCGTTGAGGAACTGCCGCACCACGGGCTCCTCGGAGGACAGGAGCATCTCGCGCGGACCGAACATCGCCAGGTGCTTGTGGTAGAGCAGGCCGATGTTGTCGGGCACCGTGCGCGCGGTGTTGATGTCGTGGGTGACGATGAGGAACGTCGCATCGATCTGGGCGTTCAGGTCGACGATGAGCTGGTTGAGGAACGCCGTGCGCACCGGGTCCAGACCGGAGTCCGGCTCGTCGAAGAGGACGATCTCGGGGTCGAGCACCAGCGCGCGGGCCAGGCCGGCGCGCTTGCGCATGCCGCCGGAGATCTCACCGGGCAGCTTGTCCTCGGCGCCGAGCAGACCGACGAGGTCCATCTTCTCCATCACGATGGAGCGGATCTCGGACTCGGACTTCTTGGTGTGCTCGCGCAGCGGGAAGGCGACGTTGTCGTAGAGGTTCATCGAGCCGAACATCGCGCCGTCCTGGAACAGCACGCCGAACAGCTTGCGGATCTCGTAGAGCTCCTTCTCCGAGCAGGATGCGATGTCGGTGCCCTCGATGATGATCGAGCCCTGGTCGGGCTTGAGCAGCCCGATCAGCGTCTTCAGGAACACCGACTTGCCGGTGCCGGAGGGACCCAGCATCACGCAGATCTCGCCGGCGGGGACGGTCAGCGTCACGTCCCCCCAGATCAGCTGCTTCCCGAAGGACTTGGTCAGGTTCTCGACCTTGATCTCCACGCCCATGTACGTGCTCCCCTTCGTTCTGCGGCTGCAGGCAGCACCTGCCCCACCGGGGGAGGTGACCACACTCACGAGTAACAACGCCGTTACCGCCGCGAGGTTACGTCACTTTGTCACCCACGTCACTCCGACGCCGACGATCGAGACAGGACCGGGACGCGGAACCACCCATCCCCTGCCGGGCACGGTCCGATTCCTCAGCGAGCACGGCGAAGCCGCCCTTCACCTGCGCAAATGCCGGACGGCCCCGTCCCCACGAGGGGAACGGGGCCGTTGGCGCGACCGGGGGCGGCACAGGCCGCCGTCCGGTCAGGGGGTCACTTGACGGTGACGGTGGCGCCGGCGCCCTCCAGGGCCTCCTTGGCCTTGTCAGCAGCGTCCTTGGCGACCTTCTCCAGGACCGGCTTCGGGGCGGCCTCGACCAGCTCCTTGGCCTCCTTCAGACCGAGCGAGGTCAGGGCGCGCACCTCCTTGATGACGTTGATCTTCTTGTCACCAGCGGCCTCGAGGATGACGTCGAACTCGTCCTGCTCGGCGGCGGCGGCCTCGCCACCACCGGCACCGCCGGCGGCGGGAGCGGCGGCCACGGCGACCGGGGCGGCGGCGGTGACGCCGAAGGTGTCCTCGAACTGCTTCACGAACTCGGAGAGCTCGATGAGGGTCATCTCCTTGAACGCGTCGAGGAGCTCGTCAGTGCTCAGCTTCGCCATGATGGCGTTCCTTCCGTTGGTGGCCGCGACGTCTCGGTCGTCGGCCGGGTTTCAGGTGGTGGTGTGCCGGGGTCGGAGCCTGGTGGCTCAGGCCTCGGCGGTGTCGCCCTCGTCAGAGGCCTCGGCGGCGGCCGGGGCCTCGTCGGCGGGGGCCTCGGCCGCGGTGTCCTCCGCGGCGGGGGCCTCCTCGGCGGCGACGGGCGTGCCCGCACCACCTGCGAGGATCGAGGGGTCCTGCTCGGCCTTGGCCTGCAGCGCACCCGCGAGGCGGGCGGCCTGGGCGATCGGCGCGTTGAGCAGGTAGACGGCCTGGCTGAGCGACGCGAGCATCGCGCCGGCCAGCTTGCCCAACAGCACCTCACGGGACTCGAGGTCCGCCAGCTTGGCGATCTCGGCCGCGTCGAGGGGCTGGCCGTCGAGGACGCCACCCTTGATCACGAGGGTGGGGTTGGCCTTGGCAAAGTCACGCAGGCCCTTGGCGGCCTCGACCACGTCGCCGTTGATGAAGGCGATAGCGGTGGGGCCGGTCAGCAGCTCGTCGAAGCCGGAGATCCCGACCTCGTCGGCGGCCAGCTTGGCCAGCGTGTTCTTGACCACGGCGTACGAAGCGTTCTCGCCGAGGGAGCGACGGAGGTCCTGCAGCTCCTTCACGGTGAGACCGCGGTACTCGGTCAGCACGGCACCTGCGGAGGCGTTGAACGACTCAACGATCTCCGCGACGGCCGCCTGCTTGTCTGCCCGCGCCATGGGTCTCCTCACTTCTGCTGGAGAGACCGCGGGCACCCGTGGAATGACGAACGCCCCGAGCGCAGGCGCTCAGGGCGTGGACCGGCGGAACCGGCTTGCTCTGCTCACCTGCGCAGGTCGCCCGCTCTCGCGGGGCCTTCGGACCGACTGCCTGGGCAGCCGGACGACCGGCGGTCTCTGGTTACGAGAAGTAACGATAGGTGTTACCCACAAACGCGCCAAATCGGGCAGGGTCGAGGACGTGACGAGCACCGGCTGGGCCGAGGCCCAGAGCATCGACGACGTCCTGGACCGGATGGAGACCATCTCATCAGCGCTGCCCGCCGAGGACGGCGTGGCCACGTTCAACCGGATGTACCACCAGGTCACCCGCCTCGTGGACGTGGCCATCGACCAGGGCCGCTTCGGCGCCGGGCCCTTCCTCGGGCGGCTCGACGTCCACTTCGCCAACCTGTTCTTCGAGGCCTACGCCGCGGACCTCGACGGCCGCGAGGTCAACGACGCGTGGGCGCCGCTGTTCGACAACCGCCGCAAGCCGCGCACCCACCCGATCCAATTCGCGCTGGCCGGCATGAACGCCCACATCTGCCACGACCTGCCCTCCGCGGTCGTGCTGACCTGCCGCGAGCTCGGCGTCGACCCGGTCGACGACAGCCCCGAGCACGTCGACTTCTCCACCACCAACCACGTGCTGGAGGAGGCGGCCGACGAGATCAAGGGCTGGTTCTCCAACGGTGTCGTGGCGCGCCTCGACGAGATCGGGGGCCGCCTCGACGACGGGTTCGCGATGTTCGGCATCCACGTCGCCCGAGCCGGCGCCTGGCAGGTCGCGCAGATGCTCTGGGACCTCGCCGACAACCCGCGGCTGGACGCGATGTTCCGCGGCAACCTCGGCCGCGGGGTCGGCCTGGCCAGCCGGGGCATCCTCATCTGAGCCCGCCCTGGTGCCGGTCTGGCGGACACCCCCACCGGAACCGTCGGCGGGGCTGGCAGGATCGGGGCCATGACCGAGCGCGCGCCCCTGTCCTCCCTCTCCCCCGACGAGCTGGCTGCCTTCCTCGCCGAGAAGCAGGCGGCGTACGCCGAGCTCAAGGACCGCGGGCTCTCGCTCGACCTCACGCGCGGCAAGCCGGCGAGCGACCAGCTCGACCTCTCCGAGGCCCTGCTCACGCTCCCGACCGGGCACACCGACCGCAGCGGCGCCGACGTCCGCAACTACGGCGGGCTCGAGGGCCTGGCCGAGCTGCGCGAGATGTTCGCCGAGCTGCTCGGCGTCGAGACCGCGCAGGTCATCTGCGGCGGCAACTCCAGCCTCACGATGATGCACCAGACCCTGACCGACCTGCTGCTGTGGGGCGGCCCCGGCTCGGAGCGTCCGTGGAAGGACGAGCCGGTCGTGAAGTTCGTCTGCCCGGTCCCCGGCTACGACCGGCACTTCTCGATGCTCGCCGACTTCGGCATCGAGATGGTGACCGTCCCGATGAACGAGGACGGCCCCGACGTCGAGGCGGTGCGCGCGCTCGTCGCCGACGACCCTGCCGTCAAGGGCCTGTGGATCGTCCCGACGTACGCCAACCCCACCGGCGCCACCTGCTCGGTCGAGGTCGCGACCGCCCTGATGTCGATGCCGACCGCGGCCCCCGACTTCCGCGTCTTCTGGGACAACGCCTACGCGCTGCACCACCTCACCGACACCGAGGTCAAGAGCGCCGACGCCCTCTCGATCGCCGCGGCCAACGGCCACCCCGACCGGCCGATCATGTTCGCCTCGACCTCCAAGATCACCTTCGCCGGCGCCGGCGTCGCGGTGATGGCGATGTCGGAGGCCAACAAGGCGTGGTACCTGTTGCACCTCGGCATGGCCTCCATCGGCCCCGACAAGGTCAACCACCTGCGCCACGTGCAGTTCTTCGGCGACGCCGACGGCGTGCGCGCCCACATGCGCAAGCACCGGGACCTGATCGCGCCGAAGTTCGCCGCGGTCCAGGCCGCCCTGACCGCCGAGCTGGCCGGGCTCGAGGTCGCCGAGTGGACCGAGCCCACCGGCGGCTACTTCGTGAACCTCGACGTCATGGACGGCACCGCCACCCGGGTCGTGCAGCTGGCCAAGGAGGCCGGCATCGCCCTCACCCCCGCCGGCGCGTCCTTCCCGCACGGCCAGGACCCCCGCGACCGCAACATCCGCCTCGCTCCGACCTTCCCGCCCCTGGACCAGGTCGAGACCGCCATGGCCGGCGTCGCCACCTGCGTGGCCCTCGCCGCCGCGGAGGCGCTCAGCAGCTGACGCGTCGTTCGGGTCGGTGATCGGGTGGGCCCTGCCCGACCGGGTGATGAGGGCGGAGTGGTTCCCGGCCGCCCGCCCCCCCGCCGGAGGGATCCACCCCTTCCGCTCCTTCGTCGCTCCAGGGGGGCCAATCCCGCCACCCTCCGGCGGGGGTGCGTCCGTCCGTCCACCACTCCGCCCTCGTGCCCGCCCGCAGGTCCGACCCGCCCGCTCGAGCTCTCCACGGTGCCGGGGTGCCGCGCCGCGTCACCGGCGTCGGCGGGGGGCCCGCCGCACCTCCGGAGGAGGGTGGATGGGCCTGGCCCCCCTCTCGTGAGGGACGAGCGAGAGGTGGACGCCGGGGCCCATGGTGGTCGAGACCGTGATCTTCTTGATGTAGCGACCCTTGGAGCTGGCCGGCTTGAGACGCAGCACCTCCTCGAGGGCGGCGGCGTAGTTCTCGGCCAGGGCGGCCTCGGAGAACGACGCCTTGCCGATGATGAAGTGCAGGTTGGCGTGGCGGTCGACGCGGAACTCGATCTTGCCGCCCTTGATGTCCGTCACGGCCTTGGCCGGGTCGGGCGTCACGGTGCCGGTCTTCGGGTTCGGCATGAGGCCACGGGGACCGAGCACGCGGCCGAGGCGGCCGACCTTGCCCATGAGGTCCGGGGTGGCGACCACGGCGTCGAAGTCGAGGTAGCCGCCGGCCACCTTCTCGATCAGCTCGTCGCCACCGACCTCGTCGGCACCGGCGTCGAGGGCGGCCTGGGCCTTGTCACCGACGGCGAAGACGAGGACCTTGGCGGTCTTGCCGGTGCCGTGGGGCAGGTTGACGGTGCCGCGCCGGCCGCTGCGCGGTAGGTCTTGCTGCGCTGCATGTCTGGGTTCTCTCTTCTCGGTCCAGGTGTGGTCGCTCGGGCCAGCGCGGCCCTGCCACAGGGGTGCGACGTCGGGGCGGGGCCCCGGGACGTCAGTCGGTCGTGATGCCCATCGAGCGGGCGGTGCCCTCGACGATCTTCATCGCGGCGTCGATGTCGTTCGCGTTGAGGTCGGGGAGCTTCGTCTGGGCGATCTCGCGCACCTGGTCCTTGGTCAGCTTGCCGACCTTGTCCTTGTGGGGGACCGAGGAGCCCTTCTTCAGGCCGGCGGCCTTCTTGATGAGCTCGGCGGCCGGCGGCGTCTTCGTGATGAAGTCGAAGGACCGGTCCTCGTAGATCGTGATCTCGACCGGGATGACGTTGCCGCGCATGGACTCGGTCTGGGCGTTGTACGCCTTGCAGAAGTCCATGATGTTCACGCCGTGGGGACCGAGAGCGGTACCGACCGGCGGGGCCGGCGACGCGGAGCCGGCCTGGAGCTGCACCTTGACCAGGGCAGCGATCTTCTTCTTCGGAGGCATGCTGCTTCTCTTTCTTCTCGTGGTCATGTCGAGGCCGCCGTGTGCGGCCTCTGCCACCTGCGCCTGGTTCAGGCGCAGCGATCATTGTGGGACGGAGCCGGGGCTCCGCCCAAATCTGCGGGGCCGGGCGGCGGGGCCGCCCGACCGGTGCGTCAGACGCGCTGGATCTGGCTGAAGGACAGCTCGACCGGGGTCTCCCGGCCGAAGATCTCCACGAGCGCCTTGACGCGCTGGCTCTCGGCGTTGATCTCGGTGATCGTCGCGTGCAGCGTGGCGAACGGGCCGTCGACGACCATGACCGAGTCCGAGACCGCGAAGTCCGCGACCTCGACCGGCTTCTTGGCCGTGGTCGGCGAGCCGACGGGGGCGGTGCCGGCGGCGACGGCCTCGGCCTCGGCGCGGGCCACGACGGCGGGGGCCAGCATGTCCTCGACCTCGCTCATGGTGAGCGGGACGGGCTGGTGGGAGTTGCCCACGAAGCCGGTCACCGAGGGCGTGTGGCGCACGGCCGACCAGGACTCGTCGGTGAGGTCCATGCGGACCAGGACGTAGCCGGGGAGCACGGTGCGCTTGACCATCTTGCGCTGGCCGTTCTTGATCTCCGCGACCTCCTCGGTGGGGACCACGATCTCGTGGATGTAGTCCTCCATGTTCAAGGAGATGGCGCGGTTCTCGAGGTTCTGCTTCACCCGGTTCTCCATGCCGGAGTAGGTGTGCACGACGAACCAGTCACCGGGCTTGGCCCACAGCTCGCGGCGGAACTTCTCGAGCGGGTCGTCCTCGTCGGGCTCCTCGGAGTCGACCTCGGCGTCCTCGACCTCGGCGGTGTCGTCGGCCTCGACGGTCTCCTCGGCGTCGACGGCGTCGTCAGCGACCTCGACGGTCTCCTCGGCGCTCTCGTCGGCGGCGTCGACGACGGCCTCGTCGAGGGTGCCGTCGGTCTCCGCCGGCTCGAACTGCTCAGTCACGTCCTGCTCCATCACGTCGTACGTCGCCCGGCTCGGAGCCGGGCCGGGTGCGGGCGGCCGCCCGCGGGGAGGTGGGCCCCGAGATCGGTCTCGTCGGGCTCACCGTGGCCTCACTGGTCGGCGTTGCCGCCGAACACCTCGAAGGCCAGGCGGCCCAGGCCGAGGTCGAGGGCCGAGATGATCGCCATCATCACGATCACGAACACCATGACCACGAAGAAGTAGGTGACCAGCTGGTCCTGGGTGGGCCAGACGACCTTGCGCAGCTCGGCGACGACCTGACGGTAGAAGGTCACCGGGCTGGTGCGCACGGGCTTGTCGTCGCGGACCGCGTTGTCCGTCACGCCGCCACCTCTCTCGCATCGTTGCTGGTGCTGCTCGCAGCCGACCGTGCGGTCGGTGCGTCCTGCAGGGCACGAGGGACTTGAACCCCCAACCTTCGGTTTTGGAGACCGATGCTCTGCCAGTTGAGCTAGTGCCCTCCGATGGTCACCCCGGGGCATGCCGAAGCATGGGGGAAGACCACCAAGCGGGGAGTCTACGGGTGCCGTCCACGCCGCGTCCAAACGCCCACCGTCCGACCGGCGCGCCGGTGCTGTGCCTAGGGTGGCGCCGTGCGCGACCTCCACACCCTTCCCAAGGCGCACCTGCACCTGCACTTCACCGGCTCGATGCGCCACGCCACCCTGCTCGAGCTCGCCGAGCGCGACGGCATCTCGCTGCCCGACTCGCTGGTCACCGAGTGGCCGCCGCACCTCTCGGCCGCCGACGAGAAGGGGTGGTTCCGCTTCCAGCGGCTCTACGACGTCGCGCGCTCGGTGCTGCGGACCGAGGACGACGTACGCCGTCTGGTGCGCGAGGCCGCCGAGGACGACGTCCGCGACGGGGGTGGGTGGCTGGAGATCCAGGTCGACCCCAGCGGGTACGCCGCGCGCTTCGGCGGCATCACCGCGTTCACCGACCTGGTCCTCGACGCCGTGGCCGAGGCCTCCCGGGAGACCGGCCTGGGCATGGCCGTGGTCATCGCGGCCAATCGGACCCGTCACCCGATGGACGCGCGGACGCTGGCCCGCCTCGCAGCGCAGTACGCCGGCCGCGGCGTCGTGGGGTTCGGGCTGTCCAACGACGAGCGCCGCGGCAGCACCGAGGACTTCGGGCCGGCGTTCGCGATCGCCGAGCGGGCCGGGCTGATGCTGGTCCCGCACGGTGGCGAGCTGCGCGGGCCCGACCACGTCCGCACCTGCCTGGACCACCTGCACGCCGACCGGCTCGGCCACGGGGTGCGCTCCGCGGAGGACCCCGCGCTCCTGGAGCGGGTCGCCTCCTCGGGCGTGGCCCTGGAGGTGTGCCCGGTGTCCAACGTGGCACTGGGCGTCTACTCCGACCTCACCTCGGTGCCGCTGCCCGAGCTGCTCTCGGCCGGCGCGACGATCGCGCTGGGCGCGGACGACCCGCTGCTGTTCGGCTCCCGCTTGGCGGCTCAGTACGCCACGATGCGCGCGGCCCACGACCTCGACGACGCGACGCTCGCCGAGCTGGCCCGGATGTCGGTGCGCGCCTCGCAGGCGCCCTCCGACGTGCGGTCGCGGCTGCTGGCCGGCGTGGACGCGTGGCTCGCCGGGCCGGACGAGCCGCGCTCCTGAACGCCTCTGCGAGGATGGGCACGTGAGCGATCGCGAGCCTGAGGACGACAACACCCCCTGGACCCACGAGCCCTACGGCAGCGGGGCCAACGAGCCGCCTGCGCCGCCGTCGTACCCGACCAACCCCTACGCCGACCCGCAGCAGGCCGCACAGGAGGGCCAGACCGGTCAGCAGGGCCAGCAGGGACAGCCGCAGTGGGGGCAGCCCGGCTACGGCGCCCAGGGCTACCCGCAGCCCTACGGGCAGCCGGGTTACCCGCAGCAGGGGTACGGGCAGGGCTACGGGCAGGGCTACGGCCAGCCCTACGCGCAGGGCTACCCGGGCTACCAGCAGTTCCCCAGCGTGCCGTTCCACCCGCAGGCCAACGCCTCGCTGGTGTGGGGCATCGTCGCGTTGGGTGGCGGCTTCGTGTGCGGCCTGCCGATGTTGCTGGGGCCCTACGCGTGGTACCTCGGGTCGCGGGTGCGTCGCGAGATCGACGAGTCCGGCGGTCAGCAGGGCGGCCGCAGCGAGGCCAGCGCCGGCATGATCCTGGGCGTCATCGCCACCGTGCTGCTGGTGCTCGGCACCCTGGCGGTCGTCGCCATCATCGCGATCGCGGCGGGGACCTCCGGCTACTGACGCTCGCCCTCAGAGGGCGCAGCCGACGAGCACCGGCTCGTTGACCAGGCGTACGCCGAAGCGCTGGTCGACCCGCTCCTGCACGGCCCGCGCGAGACCGAGCAGGTCGGCGGTCGTGGCGTCGCCGCGGTTGGTCAGGGCGAGGGTGTGCTTGGTCGACAGCGTCGCCCGCCCGCCGGTGACCTCGGCTCCCCAGCCCTTGGGGAGCCCGGCGTGCTCGATCAGCCAGGCCGCGCTGGTCTTCACGGTCCCGTCGGGCTGCGGCCACGCCGGCGCCCCCTCGGGCACGTCGGCGGGGTCGAGCACGGGGTTGGTGAAGAACGAGCCCGCGCTCCACGTGTCGTGGTCGGCGTCGTCGAGGACCATCCCCTTGCCACCGCGCAGCGCGAGGACCGCGGCGCGCACCTGCGCCAGCGGCGCCCGCTGACCGGTCTCGACCCCCAGGGCACGGGCGAGCTCGGCGTACGCGACCGGGGCGCCGAGGGTGCCCAGCCGCAGCTGGAAGGTCACCGAGAGCACGACGTGGCGGCCGGGGTCGGCCTTGAAGCGCGAGTGGCGGTAGCCGAAGTCGCAGTCGGCGTGGGCGAAGGTGCGGAAGGTCCGCTCGCGGCGGTCCCAGGTGCGCACCTGCGCGATGGTCTGGGAGACGTCCTGGCCGTAGGCGCCGACGTTCTGGATCGGGGTCGCGCCGACCGACCCGGGGATGCCGGACAGCGCCTCGACGCCGACCCAGCCGCGCTCGACGGCGGTGACGACGAAGCCGTCCCACGACTCCCCCGCCGCGACGGTGACCATGGCGCCGCCGCAGGTCGGGTCGTCGCCCTCGACGTCGCTGGCGACGCCACGGGTCGCGACCTCGACGACGGTGCCGGCGAAGCCCTCGTCGGCGACGACGAGGTTGCTGCCACCACCGAGCACGAGGACCGGCTCGCCGGCCTCGTCCGCAGCGCTGACGACCTCGACGAGCTCGGCCTCGGTGGTCGCGGTGACCCACCGCCGGGCCGGGCCGCCCAGCCGCAGGGTGGTGCGCTCGCGGAGCGTGGGGGCTCCAGTCACGGGCTCAGCCACGGGCTCAGTCACGGGCGGGCCTCAGCACGGCCCTGGGCACGCCGAGCACCTTGGCGCCGTCGCAGGTGACGGTCAGAGCGACGGTGGTGGTGCCGTCGTCGCCGGGCTTCTCCTGGCCCTCGACGAGGACCTCGACGCCGCCCTCGGCGGGGACGACCACGGGGGCGGTGAACTTGCAGCCCAGCGAGACGACCTCGTGCTCGGGGAACCAGTCGGCGACGGCGCGGGCGGCCAGCGCCATGGTGTACATCCCGTGCGCGATGACGCCGGGCAGCCCGACGGCGGTGGCGACGGCCTCGTCCTGGTGGATCGGGTTGTGGTCACCGCTGGCGGCGGCGTACGCGACGAGGTCGGCGCGGGTGACGGTGAAGGTGCGGCTCGGCAGGCTCATGCGTCGCTCCCCGCGGCAGCGCCGCGGTGCACCAGAGTCGCGCCGGTCGTGCAGACCAGGGCGCCGTCGGCGTCGGTCACCTCGCTGGTGGTGCTGATGATGTCGTTGCCGCCGATCTGGCGCAGCCCGGAGACGGTGAGCGTCGCGGTGAGGACGTCGCCCTCCACCACGGGGCGCTCGTAGGTGAAGCGCTGCTCGCCGTGGACGATGCGGTGCAGCTCGACCTGCTCGGCCTCGAGGAAGGCGTTCATGGCCTCGAAGGCCATCACGATCGGGTACGTCGCCGGCGCGGGCCCGCCGCTCCACTCCCCGCCGGTGGCGGCGGCGAAGGCGCGCAGTCCCTCGGCGGTGACGGGATACGGTCGCGTGCGTGGGAAGGACCGACCGACGATCGAGGGGTCGACTGGCATGGGTCCAACCTACGGCCCGATGCACGGTGGCGGCGGTCCCGGCCCTGGTGCTCTTCCTGGCGCTCACCGCCCTCTCGGCCTGTACGACGACGTCGACCGACCCCGAGTCCGACCGTGACTCCGACCGGGCACGCGCCGGCTCACCGACCGATCTGTCCGGCTGCCGACCGGTGGACTCCGACCGGGTCCGGGGCCGCGCTCCGGCGTACCTGCCCGGCGACGAGCCCCTGACGGCCCTCCCGGTCTCCGACGCGGTGTGCGCGGCCGTCTGGGCGCCCCGCGGGACCGGCGCGTTCGTGCCGCAGGGCGTGGCCGTGCGGGGACGCACCGCCTGGCTCACCGGCTACGACGAGGGCCAGCCGGGGGCACTGTGGTGCCGGGTGCTGCGGATGGACCTGCGGACGGGCCGGCTGCTCGCCGACAGGCCGCGGGTGCAGGGCAGTGTGGGCGGCGCGCCGACGGTGGGATGCCGCCACGGTGGTGGCGCGGCCCTGGACCAGCACGGGCTGTGGCTGGCCGAGAGCTCACGGTTGTGGCTGCTGGACCCGGGCTCCCTGGAGGTCCTGCGGGTGTGGCGGCTGGAGGACCCGGTGCAGGGCTCGTTCACGGTGCTGGCGCCCGACGGGCGGATCGGACTGGGCCGCTTCCGGCCCTCGCGGGTGCACCCGGGTCGGGCGGCACTGGACTGGTTCCGCCTCTCCGACGTGCTGGCACCGGGGGTCACCACCCTGGACCTCGGGGACGCGGTGTCCTCGCGAAAGGTGCCCTCGCACGCCCAGGGCGCGGTGTGGGCCCGGATGGGTGGGCGCACCGGAGTGTGGTTCGCCCGGTCGCACACGCGCTGCGGCGTGCTCGAGGGGCCGGGGGGTGTGCAGCGGTCGTTCCTGCCTGGGGCGGAGGGCATGGCCGCCACGAGCGACGGGCTGTGGGTGGTCAGCGAGTCGAGCGCCCGGGCGTTCTGGTCCCAGGGCGGTCGCCCGCTCGTCCCCACGCTCTCGCGGGTGGACACCTCGCGGGTCAGGGACTGGCCCCGACCGGCGTGCGACCCGGCCGGCTGACCTCCTGAGCGACCGGCCGGGTGACCTCCCGGCTCACCGACCGTCGCCGACCCCGGGAACGCCGACGGCCCGCCAGGAGGACCTGGCGGGCCGGTTCGCGGGATGCGCTGAGGTCAGCGGGTCTCGCGGTGGTCGGTGTGGGTGCGGCAACGCGGGCAGAACTTCTTCATCTCCATGCGGTCGGGGTTGTTCCGACGGTTCTTCTTGGTGATGTAGTTCCGCTCCTTGCAGTCCACGCAGGCGAGCGTGATCTTGGGGCGAACGTCAGAGCTCTTGCTGGCCACGGTGGTTCCTTGCTGGATCGGAGATGGTGCGTGCGGGATGTGGTAGCGGGGGCGGGACTCGAACCCGCGACACCACGATTATGAGCCGTGTGCTCTAACCACCTGAGCTACCCCGCCACATGGATGAGGGTCGGCCCCGGTCTTCGACCGGCGCCGACCCGACCCAGAGCCCCTTTACGGAATCGAACCGTAGACCTTCTCCTTACCATGGAGACGCTCTGCCGACTGAGCTAAAGGGGCAACGACGCAGAACCATACAGAGTCTTCCCCGTGGGAGAAAATCGGGGCGTGACCTCCTGCTTCTACACCCCCACCGGCACCCCCGACGACGCTCCCGACAGCACCTGCGGAGACACCTTGGGGCAGTTCTCCGAGGGCTTTCTCGCCACCTCCTCGACCGCTGGTCCGTGGGCCCCCGGAGCCCAGCACGGCGGCCCTCCGGCGGGCCTGCTCCTCCGCGCGATCGAACGGCTTCCCGAGGCCGCCGACCGGGTCGTCGGGCGGTTCACCATGGAGCTGCTCGGGCCGGTCCCCGTCGGGCCGTTGGTCTCCTCCGCGCGCCTCGAGCGCCCCGGACGCTCGGTCGCCATGGCCTCGTCCGTGCTGGACGACCCGGTGGCCGGGCGCGACGTCGCCAGCGCGCGGGCCTGGCTCTTCCCGCGGGGCACCGGCCCCGGTGAGGTCGGGCCGGCCCCGGGTCACGGGCCTGCCTCCGGCGTACGACGGGACACGCCGGGCTCGTGGCTGGGCGGCTACACCGACGCCGTCGAGTGGCGCTGGGTCTCGGGGTCGGGCACCGAGGCCGGCCCGGGCGTGGTGTGGATGCGCGCGCCGGACCTGGTGGAGGGCGAGGAGACCTCGCCGCTGGCCCGGCTGATGACCTGCATCGACTCCGCGTCGGGGGCGAGCGCGGCCCTCGACGTGCGGGAGTGGGGCTTCCTCAACACCGAGCTGTCCGTCCACGTGCTGCGTGAGCCCGTCGGGGAGTGGGTCTGCCTGGACGCCGAGACGCACCTGGGCCCCGGCTCGGTCGGGATCGCGACGTCCACGGCGTACGACGAGCTCGGCCCCGTCGCCCGCAGCAGCCAGGCGCTCCTCGTGGTCCCCCGCTGACCGAGCGTTGGCGGGCCGTGGCCGGCCGTGGCGGGCCGTGGCTCGGGCCGAACCGGCGTATTGATACGCCGGCTCGGCGGGAACAGCAGATCGAACCGGCGTATTGATACGCCGGTTCGGCGGGAACGGCAGATCGAACCGGCGTATTGATACGCCGGCTCGGCGTCAGGTGAGGGTCGGGAAGGGGCGGGCCTGCTCGAGCTCGTAGGACAGCTCCAGGAGGAGCGCCTCGCGACCGGGGGCGGCGGCGAGCATCATGCCGAGCGGCAGCCCCTCGGCGGTGGTGGCCAGCGGCAGGGAGACGGCGGGGGCGCCGGTGGCGTTCTGCCAGGGGGTGAAGACCACCCAGTCCAGCAGCCGCTCCATCACCTGGTCGAAGCCGGGCTCGGGCGAGAGGTGGCCGATCGGGGGCGCGGCGGAGGCCAGGGTGGGCGTGAGCGCGACGTCCCAGCGCTCGTGGAAGCGCTCGGCCTGTCCGGCGGTGCGGCGCAGCCGGGCGATCGCGCCGGGGATGCGGTGGGCCGACCGGGCGGCGTGCCTGGCCAGGCCCATGGTCAGCGGGTCGAGGCGGGACCGGTCGAAGGTGCGGCCGTGGTTGCGGCGTCCGCCCGCGACCAGGGCCCCGGCGAGTGTCGCCCAGTAGAGCAGGAAGTCCTCGGGGAACGAGTCCGGCACGGGCGCCGGGACCTCCTCGACGTGGTGGCCGAGCTCCTCGAGCAGCGTCGCGGTGCGCCACGTCGCCGCGATCGTCTCGGCGTCGGCGCTGCGCCCGGCTCCCCCGGTGTGCACGGCCACCCGGAGCCGCTGCTTCCCCGGCCGGGTGATGTCGCCGATCGGCGGGAGCTTCAAGGGCCGGTAGACCTTCTCCGCCTCGCGGAACAGCGCCGCGGTGTCGCGCACCGAGCGGGTGACGACCCCGTCGCTGACGATGCGCACCGGCTGGCCGCGCAGCATCGCGTCCTGCGCGAGCCGCCCGCGGGTCGGCTTGAGCCCGACGAGCCCGTTGACCGCCGCGGGGATGCGGATCGAGCCGCCGCCGTCGTTGGCGTGGGCGATCGGCACCGCACCGGCGGCCACCAGGGCGGCCGAGCCCGCCGAGGAGGCGCCGGCGGTGCGCGTGGGGTCCCACGGGTTGCGCACGGGACCGAGGCGGGGGTGCTCGCAGGCGGCGTTGAAGCCGTACTCCGAGAGCCGGGTCTTGCCCAGCGCCACCAGGCCGGTGGCGAGGTACATCCGGGCGAAGTCGCCGTCGCGGACGGCCGGCGTGCCGACGTACGCGTCGGTGCCCTGCAGGGTGGGCATGCCGGCGACGTCGACGTTGTCCTTCACGAACGTGGGTACGCCGGCGAAGAACCCGCCCCGCAGCGCGCCCGCCTCGGCGCGCGCACGGTCCCACGACCGCCAGGCGACCGCCCCCAGCTCGGGGTCGACGGCCTCGGTGCGCGCGATCGCCGCGTCCACCACCTCGGGTGCCGACACCTCCCCGGCATGGAGGGCCCGGACCACCCCCACGGCGTCGAGGTCGCGGAGGGCGTCGTCGGTGAAGGCGTGCACGCGCGGCATGACCGGGACGCTATCGGCCGCGGGCGGTCACAGGAGCAGCGCGACGACCAGCGGGATCAGCAGGCTGGTCAGCAGGGCGGTGAGCCCCATCGAGAGCCCCGAGAAGGCGCCCTCGACCGGGTCCTCGGCCAGCGCCCGGGCCGTGCCGATGCCGTGCGAGACACCGCCGAGCGCGACCCCCCGCGACCGCGGCTCCCGCACCCGCAACCGGTCGAGCACCCACGGGCCCGCGACCGCGCCGAGGATGCCGGCGGTGATGGTGAGGACGGCGCTGAGCGCGGGGATGCCGCCGATCTCGGCGGAGAGCGCCAGGGAGACCGGGGTCGTGGTGGCCTTCGGGGCCATGGTGCGGGCCAGCTCCTCGGAGCCCCCCAGCAGTTGCACCAGCAGGATCGCGGAGCCGACCGAGACCAGCACGCCGAGCACCAGCGCGACCATCATCGGCAGCGCGAAGCCGCGCAGGCGGTGCAGCTGGCGGTGCAGCGGGACGGCCAGGGCCACCGTCGCCGGACCGAGCAGGAAGGTCAGCACGGCCGTGCCCTCGGCGTAGGTCGCGATGTCGACGTCGAGCACCAGCAGCGCCGCACCGAGCAGCACGACGGCGACCAGCACCGGCTGCGCGACCGAGAGCCGGGTGCGGTCGAGGAGCCAGACCCCGAGCCGGTAGGCCAGCAAGGTCGCCACCAGCCAGGTCAGGGGCTGCTCGACGAACCACCTCACGCGGCACTCCCACGTGCGCCTCGGCGATCGGTCCACCGGGTCAGGGCCTGCGCGCTGAGCCCCACCGCGGCCAGGCCGAGCACCCAGGAGGCGACCAGGGCCACGACGATCGGCAGCCAGTCGGCGGCGATCACCGAGCCGTAGGCCACGACGCCCACCCCGGGCACGATGAACAGCAGCTGCAGGTGCGGCAGCATCGCGTCGGCCGCCGCGTGCGCGGAGGTGTCGTCGCTGCGCCGGACCAGCAGCACGGCCAGCAGCACGACCATCCCGAGGACGGCGCCGGGGACGGGCGCTCCGGTCACGTGCGCGAGGGTCTCCCCCACCAGCTGGCAGCCCAGCAACCAGGTCAGACCGTGGACGACGCGCACCCGGGGAGTCTCGCAGCCCGGCTCAGTCGCGGCGGTGGCAACCCACGAGGTGCGGGTCGAAGACGCCGGTCGCCTCCATCAGCGCGAACATCGTGGTGGGCCCGACGAAGGTGAACCCCCGCTTCTTCAGCGCCCTGGACAGCGCCAGCGACTCCGGGGAGGTCGTCTGCTGCTGCTCGGTGTCGTGGGGAGCGGGCGGCTCGGCCGGGGCGTGCGCGCGGACCAGGCGCTCGAGGCAGTCGGGCCCGTCGGTCTCCCGCATCGCCACCAGCGCACCGGCGTTGGCGATCGCCGCGAGCACCTTGGCCCGGTTGCGCACGATGCCCGCGTCGGCCATCAGCCGCTCGACGTCGGCGTCGTCGTAGGCGGCGACCCGGTCGGGGTCGAAGCCGTCGAAGGCGGCCCGGAACGCCGGGCGCTTGCGCAGGATCGTCGCCCAGGACAGTCCGGACTGGAACGCCTCGAGGCTCAGCCGCTCGAACCACGCGGCGTCACCCGCGATCGGCCGGCCCCACTCGTGGTCGTGGTAGTCGCGCATGTCGCTCGGCGCCGCCCCTGCCCACGGGCAGCGCGCCACGCCGTCGTCGCCGACGACGGGTCCGGTCACCGGCGCTCCTTGAGCCGGGCGTTGGGGAGCACCGGCGCGGGGATGGGGGCCAGGTGGTCGCCGACCACGGTCCCGAAGCGGCCCTCCGCGACCTCCTGGGAGTCGCCCACGACCTCGCCGTCACGGGTGATCTGGGCCTGCCACTCCGCGCGGTACGCCGCGACCTCGTCGTGGCTGGAGCCGATGAAGTTCCAGAACATCACGATCGCCTCGCCCAGCGGCTCGCCCCCGAGCACCAGCGCCCGGACCGGGTCGTCCCCGGCGACGAGCCTCAGCGTCGTACGACCCAGGGGGACGTGGAGCAGGTCGGAGGGGCCCGCGGTGGCCCCGTCGACCCGCAGCGAGCCCGCGTCGAGGAGCAGCCCGTGCTCGTGGGTCGGGTCGACGTCGAGGTCCAGCGAGGTGCCGGGCTCCAGCAGCAGCTCGGCACCCACCAACGGGGAGAACGTCGGGACCGGCGACGTGCTGCCCAGCAGCGACCCGAGGAAGACCCGCGCCGTCCACCCCGGTCCCTCGACCGGGTCGGGGGCGAAGTGACGGAAGCCCGGGTCGGTGCCGCGCTCGGCCTGCGGCAGCGCCACCCACAGCTGGGCGCCGTGCAGGATCTCGGTGTCGGGAGTGGAGACCTCGGAGTGGGAGATGCCGCGGCCGGCGGTCATCAGGTTCAGCTCGCCGGGTCGCACCATCGCGTGGTTGCCGGCGGAGTCGCGGTGCTCGATCTCACCGGTGAACAGCCACGAGACCGTCTGCAGCCCCGTGTGGGGGTGCGGGGCGACGGTCATGCCGCCGGTCTCGGCGACGGCGTCGGGCCCGTAGTGGTCAACGAAGCACCACGCCCCGATCATGGTGCGCTCGCGCTGGGGGAGGGTACGCCGCACGGTCATCGCCCGCGGGCCGCCCAACGGCACCTCGCGCGCCGTCAGCACCCCGGCCACCGGGTCGGTGCTGCCCCGGCACTCGACCTCGTCGGAGGGCCGGTCGAGCCGCGTCACGAGAGCTGGTCCGGCTCGACGGTGCGCTTGTCCTCGTCGCCGCGACCCGACGGCACGACGTGGCCGGCGTCGCTGGCCCAGCGTCGCGAGGCGTCGTGCGTGGCCGGCTCCAGCCGCACGACCACGGACTTCGAGGTCGGGGTGTTGCTGCCCAGCGCGGTCGAGGCCAGCGGGATGAGCGGGTTGGTCTCCGGGTAGTAGGCGGCGGCGCACCCGCGGGGCTGGTCGTAGGAGACGATCCGGAACGCCGGGGCGCAGCGCTCGACGAGGCCCGCGTCGCCTGCCTCGGCCGCCTCGGAGGCGTCGGGGTCCCGCCACTCGCTGACCAGGTCGACCAGGTCGCCGTCGGTGAAGCCGAGCGCGGTGATGTCCTCGGGGTGGACGAAGACGACGCGGCGGCCGTTGCGCACCCCGCGGTAGCGGTCGTCAAGCCCGTAGATCGTGGTGTTGAACTGGTCGTGGCTGCGCATGGTCTGCAGCAGCAGCCGCCCCTCGGGGACGTGCAGCACGTCGAGGGGGCTCACCGCGAAGACCGCGCGCTCCTGCGGGGTGGGGAAGGTGCGGCTGTCGCGGGGCGGGTGCGGGAGCACGAAGCCACCCGGCTGGTCGACCTTCTCGGCGTACGCCGCCGCGCCGGGCACCACCCGGGCGATCCGGTGCCGGATCTCGGTGTAGTCCGAGCGCAGCTCCTCCCACGGGACGGCATGGTCACGGCCGAGCGTGGCCAGCGCGATCCCGCAGATGATGTCGACCTCCGAGCGCAGGTGCTCCGAGGCGGGCTCGAGCGGCCCGTGGGACGCGTGCACCGCTGACATCGAGTCCTCGACGGTGACCCGCTGCTTCCGGCCGCCGGTCAGGTCGCGCTCGCTGCGACCCAGCGCCGGGAGGATCAGCGCGGTGCGGCCGTGCACCACGTGAGAGCGGTTGAGCTTGGTCGAGACGTGCACGGTGAGCGCGGCCCGGCGGAACGCCTCCTCGGTGACGGAGGTGTCGGAGATCGCGGCCACGAAGTTGCCGCCCATCCCGATGAAGACCGAGGCGTCGCCCTCGTGCAGCGCGGTGACCGAGGCGACGGAGTCGAAGCCGTGGCGGCGCGGCACGGGGATGCCGAACTCGTCCTCGACGGCCTGCAGGAAGTGCTCCGGGGAGCGCTCCCAGATGCCCATGGTGCGGTCGCCCTGGACGTTGGAGTGGCCGCGAACCGGGCACAGCCCCGCGCCCGGCTTGCCGATGTTGCCCTGCAGGAAGGCGACGTTGGCGATCTCCTTGACCGTCGCCACCGCGTTGCGGTGCTGGGTGATGCCCATCGCCCAGCACAGCACCGTCGCCGAGGAGTCGCGGAACATGCCGGCCGCCTCCTCGATCTGCGCGCGCGACAGCCCGGTCGCGGCGAGGACGGCGTCCCAGTCGAGGTCGCGCAGGTGCGCGGCGTACTCCTCGAAGCCGTGGGTGTGCTGCTCGATGAAGTCGTGGTCGAGGGCGTCCCACGCCAGCAGCAGCGCCCCGATCGCCTGGAACAGCGCCAGGTCGCCGTTGACCCGGACCGGCAGGTGCAGGTCGGCGAGGTCGGTGCCGCGCCCGACGACGCCGCGCGGGTTCTGGGGGTTCTTGAACCGGACCAGCCCGGCCTCGCGCAGCGGGTTGATGGCCAGGATGCGGGCGCCGCCGCGCTTGGCCCTCTCCAGCGCCGAGAGCATCCGCGGGTGGTTGGTGCCGGGGTTCTGGCCGGCCACCACGATCAGCTCGGCGGTCTCGACGTCGTGCAGGCTGACCGAGCCCTTGCCGATGCCGATGGACTCGGCCAGGCCGACCGACGTCGACTCGTGGCACATGTTGGAGCAGTCGGGGAGGTTGTTGGTGCCGAACGAGCGGGCCAGCAGCTGGTAGGCGAACGCCGCCTCGTTGGAGGTCTTGCCGGAGGTGTAGAAGATCGCCTCGTCGGGGCTGGCGAGGTCGCGCAGGTGCGAGCCGATCGTCTCGAAGGCCTCCTCCCAGCCGATCGGCTCGTAGTGCGTGCCGCCGGGACGCAGCACCATCGGCTCGGTCAGCCGTCCCTGCTGGCCCAGCCAGAAGTCGGTGCGCTCGGCCAGCTCCGCGACCGGGTGCTCGGCGAAGAAGCGCCGGTCGAGCCGACGCAGCGTGGCCTCCTCGGTGACGGCCTTGGCGCCGTTCTCGCAGAACTCCGCGGTGTGCCGGTGGCCCGCGTCCGGGTCCGGCCAGGCACAGCCCTGGCAGTCGAAGCCGTCGACCTGGTTGAGCTTGAGCAGCGTGCGGGCGGTGCGGACCGGACCCATCTGCTCCACCGCACGCTTCATGGCGACCGCCACCGCGGTCGGGCCCGCGGCGTGGTCCTCGGGCTCGCCGACGTGCAGCTCGCGCTCGTCGAGGTCGTCGCGGGGCGCGGAGCGGTTCCATCGGAGCGGCATGCCCCCATCATGCGCGGCCGGCGGTCGCGCAGGTCCACCCCGTGCGGCGCGCGTCGCGGGCGCGGGTGCCGCGAACACGCGTGCGCGCCGAGGTTCCGGACCGCTAGCGTGGCCGACCACAGACGTCGAGGAGGAACACATGTCGAGCACACCCCCGCCCTACCCGCCCGGTGAGCCCGGTGGCTCCGGCCCCGACTACGGCCAGACCCCGCCTCCCCCGCCGCCCGGCGGTGGGTACGGGGACGGCGGTGGGTACGGCGGTGGCTACGGCACGCCGCCCCCGCCGGGTCCTCCGGCCGGTGGGGGCTACGGCGGCGGGTACGGCGGGGCGCCGGCCCCCGAGTGGCGGGTCGGTGACGCCGTCTCCTTCGGCTGGCGCACCTTCAAGGCCAACCTCGGGCCGATCCTGCTGGCGATGCTGGTCCTCTTCATCGTCAACGGAGCCTTCCAGGGCCTCAGCTCGGTCTTCGGCGACAACGTCGTCCTGACGCTGGTGTTCGGCGTGCTGGGCTGGGTCGTGAGCACCGTGCTCAGCGCCGGCGTCATCCGCGGCGCCCTGGACCTCACCGAGGGCCGCGGCATCCGCTCGGACTTCATCATGGCCCTCTTCCAGCCGCCGAAGCTGCCGCAGGTGCTGCTGCTCGGCCTGATCAACGGTCTCCTCATCACCGTGGGCCTGATCCTGTGCGTGCTGCCGGGACTCGTCGCGATCGTGCTCACCGCGTTCAGCGTCTACTTCCTGGTCGACCGTCCCGAGCTCGACGCCGTCGGGGCGCTGAAGGCCAGCGTCTCGCTGGTCAAGGACAACCTCGGCACCGTGCTGCTGTGGATGCTGACCTGCTTCGGCCTGGCCGTCGCCGGCGCCCTCGCGTGCCTGCTCGGCCTGCTGGTGGCCTTCCCGGTGATCTACCTGGGCACCGCCTTCACCTACAAGCGGCTCACCGGTCAGCCGGTCGTCGGCTGAGGACTCCCTCCACCATGACGGCTGCCGGGTTCACGGCTGCCGGGCTCACAGCAGCCCGGCTCACAGCAGCCCGGCTCACAGCAGCCGCAGCGTGAACCGCGCCGGGCTCCCGACCTCGAGGAGCTCGGCGCGGCGCACCGCCGCCTTGAGCGGCAGCACGAACCCGTCGGCCGAGGGGAACACCGCCGTCGACCAGGTGCTCGAGCCGCAGCTGACCTCCACCCGCACCGAGCCGAAGCCCCGTCGCGGGCCGCCGAGCAGCCGGACCTCCTCGTCGACGTCCTCGGGCAGCGTGACGAAGACCCACGACCCGGTCTCGTAGGGCCAGGGCTCGGCCTCGAACTCCCACGTGCCGACCCCGTCGCGCTCCCCGCCCGCCGCTGCGCTCTCCACCCGGGTCATCGTGACCTGCGCCACCGACAGCCGGCCCCCTCCAGGCGTACGAACGGGGGTATCTGTCCAGACCAGCGGTCCGCGGGGCGAGAACCTGCCCGGGCCCCGCGCCCCTACGGGTGACCATGGACGGACCCCCCCAGCCCCTCCCAGCACCCCAGGAGGTCTGATGACCCCGCACGCCGCCGCCACGGTGCGCCGGACGGCCCTGGCCGTCTCGACCGCGCTGATCACCGCCCTGCCCGTCCTCGCGGCGAGCGGCACCTCCGCCGGTGCCGCCGCGCCGACCGGCCCGGCCGCCACGGCCCCGGTCGCGACCGTCGACGTACCCGCCGCCCGCGCCGGCAAGAAGAAGAACAAGAAGAAGGGCACGCAGAAGTACCACCACCGCGCCAAGGTCGGCGCCCAGGTGCTGCGCGCGATCGTGCTCGACCAGGCCCCCGGCGTCGAGGGCGACAAGGTCATCGACCTGCGCGTCGGTCGCGCCGCGGCGAACATCAACACCCGCAAGGCCTCGAAGGCCGTCTCCACCTCCAAGACGCTCGGCGGCCGCGGCCTCGCCGACACCGATCTCTCCGGCCTCCTCACCGGGATGGTCGCGAAGGCGGGCCCGGAGAAGGGCAAGGAGGAGGTGCCGTCGCAGACGCTCGTGCCGGTGCCGGCCGCGCCGCTGCTGACCCTGGGGGTGTCCACCGGCGAGACGAAGGCGCGCTGGAACGGCCCCAGGACGTGCGTGCCCGGTGGCAAGACCGTCACGTCCTCGAGCTCCTCGACCGCCGACCTGGCCGTGCTGCCCAGCGTGATCCCCGGGTTCGGCGCGCTGCTGGGCCTGGACGGCACCGTCTCGGCGACGCAGAAGACCGCCTACCTGCCCAAGAAGAAGAAGGCCGGGCTCAAGGCCGTCGCCACGACCGGGCTGGCCGACCTGGGGCTCTTCGGCGACATGGTGAGCATCGAGGTCGTGTCCGACCCGAAGATGGTCGCCACCGCGACCGGCCGACCCGGCAAGGCCAAGATCACCTACACCCCCGCCGTGCTGGAGATCACCGGCCCCGACGGCTCGCCCGTCCCGATCCCGACCGACGGCGCCCCCGCCGAGATCGGCATCCCGGCCAACCCGTTGCTGGGGCTCACCATCCAGTTCCCCGGCGTCATCAACGAGAAGGTGAGCGAGAACGGCCGGTTGGCCAAGGCCAAGTCCGTCACGCTGCGCCTGGTCGTCACCCTCGGCGGCGTCACGATCGCCGACGTGGCCGTCGCCCCGCTGCAGACCAAGGTCAAGGTCCCCAAGGGCGGCATCACCTGCTGACCCCCAGCCGGGCCCGCTGATCGGGTCCGGACCCACGGTGCGACGAGCGCTGAGCCTGCGGCTCAGCGCTCGCCGGCCATCCACGGCAGGGTCGCCGTCCGTTCACCCGACGGCGCCAGGGTGTGCGCCGTGCGTATCGCCCAGCTCGCCAACTTCATCGGCCCCGCCTCGGGCGGGGTGAGGACCGCGGTGGCGGCGATGGGACAGGGGTACGCCGACGCCGGCGTCGAGCGCCTGCTGGTCGTCCCCGGTCCGACCGATGCCGTCGAGGAGACCGAGGCGGGCACCGTCGTGTCGGTGCGGGCCCCGCGCGTGGGCGGTGGCTACCGCCTCATCGTCGAGCCCTGGCGCGTCGTCGACGCCCTCGAGCGATTCGCCCCCACCTCGGTCGAGCTGCACGACAAGACGACCCTGCTGCCCGTGGCGATGTGGGCCCGACGCCAGGGCGTCGCGACCGTGCTGCTCTCCCACGAGCGGCTCGGCGACATGCTCGCGATGCGCACCGGGCTCGACACCTCCGCCCGCGCCCCCATCGCCCTGCTCAACCGTGTCGTGGTCCGCTCGGTCGACCGGCTCGTGGTGACCTCGGGGTACGCCGAGCGGGAGTTCCGCTCCGTGGCCGCCTCCGCGCGCTGCCCCGTCACCAGGGTGCCGCTCGGGGTCGACCTGAAAACCTTCCGCCCCGTCCCCTCCCGCCAGCGCGACACCGGCCCCCGCGACGCCGGCGTGCTGCGGCTGGTGCACGTGGGCCGGCTCTCCCGGGAGAAGTCACCGCACCTCGCCGTCGCCACCGCGGTCGAGCTGCACCGGCGCGGCGTCCCCGTCCGGCTCGACGTCTACGGCGAGGGGCCGTACCTCGAGGAGCTGCGCGCCGTCGCCGGGTCGGCCCCGGTGACGTTCCACGGCTTCGTGGCGGGGCGCGATGCCCTGCGCAGACGGATCGCCGAGGCGGACGTCGCCCTGTCGGTCTGCCCGGGCGAGACCTTCGGCCTCGCGGTGCTCGAGGCGCTGGCCTGCGGGACACCCGTCGTGACCGCGGACCGAGGAGGTGCCCGCGAGCTCGTGGACGTCACCTCAGGAGGCTGGGCTGCGCCGTACCCGGTGGCGCTGGCGGACGCCGTCCTCGACCTCACCGCCCGGCCGCGTGACCACCTGCGTGCCGGTGCCCGACGACGGGCCGAGCGCTACCCATGGTCGGCGGCGACCGAGGCCATGCTGGCGGTGCACGCGGAGGTCACCGGCCTCACCGGCCTGGTCCGCGCCTCGGCCTGACCACCGTGCGCCAGCGACCTCTCGGCCGTGCGCCAGCGACCTCTCGGCCGTGCGCCAGCGACCTCTCGGCGGTCAGCGGAGGGCAGCAGCCTCCTGGGCGAGGGTCTCGACGCGGGCCCAGTCACCGGCGGCGAGGGCGTCGGCCGGGGTGAGCCAGGAGCCGCCGACGCAGCCGACGTTCGGCAGCGAGAGGTACGACGCTGCGCTGGTCGCCGTGATGCCGCCGGTCGGGCAGAAGCGGGCGGCTGCCAGCGGCGAGGCCAACGACTTGAGGTAGGCGGCGCCACCGGAGGCCTCGGCGGGGAAGAACTTCATCTCGGTGACCCCGGCCTCGAGGACCGCGAGCACCTCGGAGACCGTGGCGGTGCCGGGGAGGAACGGCAGCCCGGTGCCGAGCATCGCCTCCAGCAGCGTCGGCGTGGTGCCCGGCGAGACCAGGAACCCCGCCCCCGCCTCCGCGGCCTGCTCGGCCTGCGCGGGCGTGCAGACGGTGCCGACGCCGAGGGTGATCTCGGGGACCTCGGCCGCGATCGCGCGCACGGCGTCGAGGGCGACCGGGGTGCGCAGGGTCAGCTCGATGACCGGGAGCCCGCCGGCGACCAGGGCGCGGGCCAGCGGGACCGCGTGGTCGAGGTCGTCGATGACGACGACGGGCACGACCGGCACGAGGTCGAGCAGGGAGCCGGAGGAGGTGGGGGTCTCAGACATGCGCGGCCTCGTTCGTCAGCTGGGGCGTCTGGTCGTGGGTGGCGACGGCGGGGAACACGCTGGCCCCCTGGTCGGCGGGGCCGACGGTGGCGCGGAACGCGGCGAAGAGCTCGCGCCCGGTGCCTGCGAACTCGGCGGCGGTCGGCGCGGCTCCGGTGGAGGGGCGGGCCAGCACGGTCTCGGCGTCCTCGACGGTGAGCACGCCGGTCGTGCCGTCGACGGTGACGACGTCGCCGTCGACGATCTTGGCGATCGCCCCGCCCAGCGCGGCCTCGGGCGTGACGTGGATGGCGGCCGGCACCTTGCCCGACGCGCCGGACATCCGGCCGTCGGTCACGATCGCGACCTTCTGCCCGCGGTCCTGCAGGACCCCGAGCGCCGGGGTGAGCTTGTGCAGCTCGGGCATGCCGTTGGCGGCCGGGCCCTGGTAGCGGATCACGGCCACGAAGTCGCGGCCGTCGAGCTCGTGGGCCGAGAACGCGGCGAGGAAGTCGGCCTGGTCGTCGAAGACCACGGCCGGCGCGGTGACGACGCGGTGCTCGGGGGTGACGGCCGAGGTCTTGATGACCGCCTGGCCCAGCGGGCCGGTCAGCACCCGCAGGCCACCGTCGGGCGCGAACGGGTCGTCGGCGGGGCGCAGCACCTCGGGGTCGAGCGTCGCGGTGGGGCCCTCGACCCACTCCACGCTCATGCGACCGGAGGCGTCCTCGACCAGCCGCGGCTCCTGGGTGTAGCGGCGGAGACCGGGCCCGGCGACGGTCAGCACGTCCTCGTGCAGCAGCCCGGCGTCGAGCAGCGTGCGCACCAGGAAGGCGATGCCGCCGGCGGCCTGGAAGTGGTTCACGTCGGCCGAGCCGTTGGGGTAGATCCGGCACAGCGACGGCACGACCGCCGAGAGGTCGGAGAGGTCCTGCCAGGTCAGCTCGATGCCGGCGGCGCGTGCCATCGCGACCAGGTGCATGGTGTGGTTGGTCGAGCCGCCCGAGGCCAGCAGCGCCACGCAGGCGTTGACCATCGTGCGCTCGTCGACCAGCTCGCCCATGGGTGCGGACTCGATGCCACGGGCCATCTCGGTCACCCGGGCGGCGGCCGCGTCGGTGAGGGCCGCGCGCATCGGCGTACCGGGGTTGACGAAGGAGCTGCCCGGCAGGTGCAGGCCCATGACCTCCATCAGCAGCTGGTTGGAGTTGGCCGTGCCGTAGAACGTGCAGGTGCCCACCGAGTGGTAGGACGCGGCCTCGGCCTCCAGCAGCTCCTCGCGGGTCGCCTTGCCCTCGGCGAAGCGCTGGCGCACCCGCGCCTTCTCCTTGTTGGGCAGCCCGGACTCCATCGGGCCGGCGGGCACCAGGATCGTCGGCAGGTGACCGAAGGACAGCGCCCCGATCACCAGGCCGGGCACGATCTTGTCGCAGACGCCGAGCAGCATCGCGCCGTCGAACATGTCGTGCGAGAGCGCGATCGCCGTCGACATCGCGATGACGTCGCGGGAGTAGAGCGAGAGCTGCATGCCCGCGCGCCCCTGGGTCACGCCGTCGCACATGGCGGGCACGCCGCCCGCGACCTGGGCGATGCCGCCGGCACGGATGACGGCCTTCTTCAGCTGCGGCGGGTAGTCCACGAACGGCTGGTGCGCGGAGAGCATGTCGTTGTAGGAGGTGACGATCGCGAGGTTCGGCTTGACCGTGCCGCGCAGCGCCTCCTTGTCGACCGACTCGGCGGACGCGAAGCCGTGCGCGAGGTTGGCGCAGGCCAGGCGGGTGCGAGCCGGGCCGGTCTCGGCCATCGCGCGGATCTTGTCGAGGTACGCCGCCCGCTGGGTCGCACTGCGCTCGACGACGCGCTCGGTGACGGCCGCGACCACGGGATGCACTGCGGGGGTGCTGGACGTGCTGCTGGGCGTGGTGCTCACTGGTCGGTCTCCTGCCAGGATCGGCCGTCGCGCTCGAGCAGCGCGGCGGCGGCGAACGGGCCGGGGGTGCCGGCGGGGTAGCGGCGGGGCGGGTCGGGCGACTCCACCC
This sequence comes from Nocardioides sp. REDSEA-S30_B4, assembly GCF_001627265.1. Lineage (NCBI taxonomy): Bacteria > Bacillati > Actinomycetota > Actinomycetes > Propionibacteriales > Nocardioidaceae > Nocardioides > Nocardioides sp. REDSEA-S30_B4. Next base: position 90,154 of record NZ_LUPI01000031.1, read on the forward strand.
AGCGGTCGAGGATCGGCGCCACCCAGGACCAGGCGGCCTCGACCTCGTCGCGGCGCATGAACAGCGTCGGGTTGCCGCGGACGACGTCCATCAGCAACCGCTCGTAGGCCTCCGGACTGCGTTGGTCGAAGGTCGTGGCGTAGCTGAGGTCCAGTGAAACAGGCCGCAGCCGGATCCCGCCAGGGCCCGGCTCCTTGGCCGTGAGGTGCAGCCGCATGCCCTCGTCGGGCTGGACGCAGATGTGCAGCCGGTTGGCGGTGGCCCCGCCCTCGGCGCCGGGGAACATCGCGTGCGGCGGCTCCTTGAACACCACGACGATCTCGCTGACGCGGCGGTCCATCCGCTTGCCGGTGCGCAGGTAGAACGGCACGCCGGCCCAGCGCCAGTTCTGCACCTCGGCCTTCAGCGCCACGAAGGTCTCGGTCTCGGAGCGCTCCTCGACGAGGTCGCCCAGGTCGTCGACGTACGACGCCGCGCGCTCGCCCTCGACCAGCCCGGCGACGTACTGCCCGCGCACGGTGTCGCGGTCGACGTCGGCGGGCGTGAGCGGCTTGAGCGCCTGGAGGACCTTGAGCTTCTCGTCACGGACGTTCTCGCGACCGACGTACGTCGGGGGCTCCATCGCCACGAGGCAGAGCAGCTGCAGCAGGTGGTTCTGCACCATGTCGCGCAGCGCTCCGGCGTGGTCGTAGTAGCCACCCCGCGACCCGACGCCGACGGTCTCGGAGACGGTGATCTGCACGTGGTCGACCCACTGGGAGTTCCACAGCGGCTCGAGGAAGGTGTTGGCGAAGCGCGTGACGAGGAGGTTCTGCACGCTCTCCTTGCCGAGGTAGTGGTCGATGCGGAAGACCTGATGCTCGGCGAAGACCGACCCGACCGCGTCATTGATCGCGCGCGCGGACTCCAGGTCGTGGCCGATCGGCTTCTCCATCACCACGCGGGCGCGCTCGTTGACCACGCCGATCTCGGCGAGCCGCTCGCAGGTGGGGCCGAAGAGCCGCGGGGCGACGGCGAGGTAGAAGACACGGACCGCCTCGTCCTCGCGGGGGCGGTCCTTGAGCAGGCCGTGCAGCAGGTGCCAGCCCTCGGCGGTGTCGGCGTCCAGGCACAGGTGGTGCAGGCGGCCGAGCAGCCGCTCGACGGCGGCGTCCTCGAGCAGCTCGGGCTCGACGAAGCGCTCGAGCGCCGCGCGGACCTCGGTGCGGTAACCCTCGTCGTCGATCTCGGAGCGGGAGACACCGACGATGCGGGTGTCCTCGGGCAGGTGGCCCTCGAGGTCACGGTGGTAGAGCGCGGGCAGCAGCTTGCGCAGGGCGAGGTCGCCGGTGCCGCCGAAGACGGTGAAGTCGCAGACCGGGGGCATGGTGGACGAGACGTCGACCGAGGTGTGCATGCGTCTACGGTCGCAGGACTTTTGGATCGATACAAGCATTCTTTCGCTAGTTTCTGACAAAAGTCTGTGCTTCACTCCCCGACATGAGCGTCGCCGACACCTCCGCGGGCGGCCTGCTGACCCTGGTCCGCACCGGTCGCGCCGACACCCGGTCCGACCTGGCCCGCCTCACCGGCCTGTCCCGGGGCGCGGTGTCCGCACGCCTCACCGCCCTCACCGACGCCGGACTGCTGCTGGAGGGCGGTGACCACGCCTCCACCGGCGGGCGCCCGGCCGGCTCACTGGCGCTCAACCCGGACGCCGCGGTCGTGCTCGCCGTCGCCGTGGGGCGCTCCCGCAGCCAGGTCGGGGTGTTCGACCTCGCCGGCCGGGAGATCAGCGGCGACACCCGCGACCACGAGCCCGGCACCCGCGCCGACGACCTGATGCCGTCGGTGGCCGAGCGGCTCGACGCCCTGCTCTCGGCACTGCCGACGGCCCCGGCGCGCGTCGCGGGGGTCGGGCTCAGCCTGCCGGGCAGCGTCGATCCCGAGAAGTGCTGCAGCGTGGACGCCCCGGTGCTGCGGGGCTGGGACGGCGTCGACCTCTCCGCGTTCCTGCGCCCGGTCACCGAGGCCCCGGTGCACGTCGACAACGACACTGCCGCGCTCACCCGCTCCGAGCTCTTCGGCCAGGTGCCGCCCGCCGAGACGATGCTCGTCGTCAAGGCCTCCACCGGCCTGGCCCTGGGGGTCGTCGCGGACGGACGTCTGGTCGGCGAGGGCCGTGGGACCACCGGCGAGCTCGGCCACACCCGGGTCGACGCCGCGGGCGACCTGCCCTGCCGCTGCGGCGCCACCGGTTGCCTGGAGACGGTGGCCGGGGGCTGGGCCCTGGTCGCCGCCCTGCAGGAGGACGGTCGCTCGGACGTGCGGCACGTGCGCGATCTCGTCGCCACCGCCCTCGCCGGCGACCCGACGGCACGGCGGCTGCTGCGCGGTGCCGGTCGCCAGCTCGGCGAGGTGCTCGCCGTCGCCGTCAACCTGCTGCACCCCGGCGCCGTCGTCGTCGGCGGCGACATGGGCAACGCCTTCGACCTCTACACCGCCGGCGTGCGTGAGTCCCTCTACGCCCGCGCCCACCCCGGGGCCGTGCGCGACCTGCGGTTCCTGCCGGCCACCCACGGCGAGGCCGCCGGTCTGCACGGCTGCGCCGCGCTCGCCATCGACCGCGCCCTGGACCCCGGGGCGGTCAACGCGCTGCTGAGGGGCTGACGCGACGTCGCAGCCGGTCTCGCAGAGCCACGCACCGGTCTCGACCCGCCGTCGCGACCTCGTCCCTCGGTCGCGAACTCGCTCGACGTGCGGGACGACGCGGCCGACCTCGTTCCTCGGTCAGCCGCGGTCCCTTGCCCAGCTGGTGGCGTACGTCGGGTCCTCGACGGCGAGCCCGCCCTCGCCGAGCTCGAGCGGGGCGAAGGTGTCGACCATGACCGCGGTCTCCTCGAAGCGCTCGGCACCCAGGGACGCCTCGATCGCCGACGGCTGCGGGCCGTGGGCATGACCGCCGGGGTGCAGCGAGATGGAGCCGAGCCCGATGCCGGACCCCTTGCGCGCCTCGTAGTCGCCGGCGACGTAGAACATCACCTCGTCGCTGTCGACGTTGGAGTGGTAGTAGGGCACGGGCACGGCCAGCGGGTGGTAGTCGACCTTGCGCGGCAGGAACGCGCAGATGACGAAGTTCCAGCCCTCGAAGACCTGGTGCACCGGCGGCGGCTGGTGCACCTTGCCGGTGATCGGCATGTAGTCGTCGATGTTGAGCGTGTAGGGGTAGAGGCAGCCGTCCCAGCCGACGACGTCCAACGGGTGCGTGGCGTAGACCATCCGGGTGCCGACGCTGCCCGCCGAGGTGCGGTGCTTGACCAGCACCTCCACGTCGTCGCCCTCCTGGAGCAGCGGGGCGGTGGGGCCGTGCAGGTCGCGCTCGCAGTAGGGCGCGTGCTCGAGCAGCTGGCCGAACTTCGAGAGGTAGCGCTTGGGCGGCGCGATGTGGCTGCTGGCCTCGGTGGCGTAGAGCCGCGACGGCTCGGCCGGCACCCACCGGTGGGTGGTCGCGCGCGGGATGACCACGAAGTCCCCGGCCCGGTAGGCCACCACGCCGAAGACGGTCTCGACGACGCCCGAGCCGGACTCGACGAAGACGCACTCGTCACCGATCGCGTCGCGGTAGTAGGCGCTCGGCTCGGTGCCGGTGACGACGTAGGAGATCCGCACGTCGTGGTTGGCCAGCACCACGCGTCGCCCCGTGACCGCGTCGGGGCCCGTCTCGAGGTCGTGCAGCCGCAGGTGTCGCGGGGCGAGCGGGTGGTTGGGGGTGCGCGACTGGTCGGGCAGCTCCCACACCTCGCTCGCCACGATCGCCGAGGGCACCCCGCGGTGGTAGAGCAGCGAGGAGTCGGAGGAGAAGCCCTCCTCCCCCATCAGCTCCTCGCGGTAGAGGCGCTCCTCGGGGTCGCGGTGCTGGGTGTGGCGGGTCGGCGGGACGTCTCCCACACTGCGGTAGTAGGCCATCGCTCCCTCTCCGACGCGTCCGCTTATCGGACGCATCGCCTCACTATGTGACCGTTACAGTAGCCCCGTGAGCACCTTCACGGAACCGTTCTCCGCGTCCTCGGCCGACCCGTTCTGGGTCGGGCTGGTCGACGATGCGGCCACCTTCCCGCCCGGCGACGCGCCCCTCGACGCCGCCCTCACGGCGTACGCCGACCGCGCCGGCCCGGCCGCGCGGCTGGTCCGCTCCCTCGTGGTCCGCGACACCGACCTGCCGCAGGTGCCCGAGGGCACCCCGGTCTCCGTCGTGCTGACCGGGGGCGCCGGCCAGGTCCACGGGCCGGCGCAGCTGTGCCAGCGCCGTGGACTGCCCGTGGCCGGGCTCGAGGTCGCGCTGCGCGACGTCGACGACCCGGCCGGCAACGCCCGTCGCGTCGTGGCGGCCGTCGACGCCGCCCGCGGCGAGGGTGTCCTCGACGAGGACACCCCGGTCTTCGTGGAGCTGCCCGCCGTCGACCCGGCGTACTCCTGGCTGGCCGCCGCCGACGAGGTGGCCGCCGCCGAGCTGCGACTCAAGCTCCGCACCGGCGGGCTCGACCCCGACGCCTTCCCGACCCCCGAGCGGCTGGCCGCCTGGATCGACGCGGCGCTCGACCGCGAGCTGCCCTTCAAGTGCACCGCGGGCCTGCACCGTGCGCTGCCGCACGTCGACGCCGACGGCTGCGCGCACCACGGCTTCCTGACCCTCCTGGCCGCTACCCGGGTCGCCTTCGACGGCGGCTCCCCCGACGACGTGGTGTCCACCCTGCGCCGGGACGACCCCGCTGACCTGCTCACCCTCGACCTCGCCGGCGCCCGGCGGTGGTTCACCTCCTTCGGCTCGTGCAGCGTGGACGAGCCGATGGCCGACCTCCGGGAGCTGGTGTCGCTGTGACCCCCTCGACGCACGAGCACGCTCACGGCTTCGGGCTGGACCACCTGCCCTACGGCGTCTTCTCCGTCGACGGCGGCCCGCGCCGGATCGGGGTGCGCCGCGGCGACGAGGTCCTCGACCTGGCCACCGCAACCGGCCGCCCCGAGCTGGCCGCGACCTCGCTCAACCCGCTGATGGAGCGCGGCCCCTCGACGTGGCGCCAGCTGCGCGAGCAGGTCCTCGACCTGGCCCCCGACCTGCCGGGCATCCCGCTCTCGAACGTGGTGATGCACCTGCCGTTCGAGGTCGCCGACTACGTCGACTTCTACGCCTCCGAGCACCACGCGACCAACCTGGGCCGGATGTTCCGCCCCGACTCCGAGCCGCTGCTGCCGAACTGGAAGCACCTGCCCGTCGGCTACCACGGCCGCGCCGGCACGGTCGTGCCCAGCGGCACCCCGGTGGTGCGCCCGTCCGGCTTGCGCCCGGTCTCGACAGGCTCGACCACCGAGGGTCCGCAACCACCGTCCTTCGGCCCCACCCGCCGCCTCGACATCGAGGCCGAGCTCGGCTTCGTCGTCGGCGCCCCGTCGGCGATCGGCACCCGGGTGCCCGCCGCCGGGCTGGCCGACCACGTCTTCGGCGTCGTCGGCCTCAACGACTGGTCGGCGCGCGACGTGCAGGCCTACGAGTACGTCCCGCTCGGGCCCTTCCTCGGCAAGTCCTTCGCCACCTCGATCAGCTGCTGGGTCACCCCGCTCGCCGCGCTGGACGCGGCATGGTGCGACCTGCCCGGTCAGGACCCGGAGCCCGCGGCCTACCTCGAGCCGGGCCGCACGCGCGGCCTCGACATCGACGTGGAGGTCGAGCTCAACGGCGAGGTCGTCAGCCGGCCGACGTACTCCTCGACCTACTGGTCTCCCGGCCAGATGCTCGCGCACATGACCGTCAACGGCGCCAGCGTGCGCACCGGGGACCTGTTCGCCAGCGGCACGATCAGCGGCCCCGAGCACGGGCAGGAGGGGTCGTTCATCGAGCTGTGGAAGGGCGAGCGGTTCCTCGAGGACGGCGACGAGGTGGTGCTGCGCTACTCCGCCCCGTCCACGTCCGGGGGACGACTGAGCCTGGGCGAGGTCACCGGAAGGATCGAAGCAGCCCGCTGAGCTCGGCGGCCTGGAGCGGCCGGCGGGGCACGGGCACCTGCGCCGGCACCCGGGCCGACGCCGGGGTGGCGCGCGGCGGCTCCGGCACCAGGTCGGCCAGGCCCGGCAGGTGGGCGGCCGCGATCCGCTCCACCCGCTCGCGGGCGCCCCTGGTCCACAGCAGCACCGGCGCGAGGATCGCCACGATCATCGAGCCGAGCACGATCGCGTAGTAGGCGCCGTGCAGCGAGGAGTCCATCGGGGCGACCAGCCCGGCGATCACGCTGACCGCGACCAGCGCCGTGACGGCGAGGCGCGAGAGCCGCAGGGTGGCGACGAACGGCACCACCCACAGCAGGTACCACAGGTGCACCACCGGGCTGAGCACCACGAGCCCGCCCATCAGCAGGGCGGCGGTGCCGACCGCGGAGGCCCGGTCGCCGGTGGGTCGGCGCAGCGCGGCCCAGACCAGCAGGCCGAGCATCACCCCCGACCCCAGGGTGCGTACGACGCCGAGCAGCGTGGCCGGGGCCAGGCCGAGCCCCAGCAGGCCAGCGACCCAGTCGAGGGTGCCGCCGGTCAGCGTGGTGACCGAGAGCGGCGTGTTGACCGTGCCGGGGACGGCCAGGCCGGCGACCCAGCCGGCACCGACCCCGGTGACCAGGCCGAGCCCCACGAGCCACCCGAGGCTGACCCCGGCCACGCCGGCCAACCGGCGTACCCGATCGGTGAAGGTGGCCGCGGCCGGGAGCCCCACGAGGGCCACGGCGACGCAGACAAGGCCGCCGGGCGCCTTGACGGCGGCGGCGGTGCCCCCGAGCACGGCGCCCCAGGCCCAGCCGTGCTCGACGGCGACCACGAGCGCGGCCGCCATCAGGCCGGCCATCAGCAGGTCGTTGTGCAGCCCGCCGACGCCGTTGGCGAGCATCAACGGGGAGGCGACGACCAGGGCGGAGGCGAGCGCGGGATCGACGCCGGTCCAGGTGGCGAGCCGGGGCACGGCCCAGGCGAGCAGCGCGAGACCGACCAGGGCCAGCACCCGGTGCCCGATCACGAGCATCCAGGGGTTGCCGGTGAGGCCGGCCAGCTGGTCGCCCACCACGAGCGGCACCGGGCCGTAGGGCGTGATGGTGTCCATCCAGCGCGGGTCGACGGCCTGGACCACGGGGCCGGAGAGGACCGACGGCCCGTGCTCGTAGGGCGAGATCCCCAGGTGCGTCATCGCCCCCTGGGCGGCGTAGGACCAGCCGTCGCGGGAGAACAGCGGCGGCGCGAGCACCAGGGGCGCCGACCACAGCACCGTGGCGAACCGGACCAGCCCGACGGCCTCCTCACGCTCGGCGCCCCGCGCGGTCCCGACCTCGCGGCACAGCCGCAGCCAGGCCGCGGCCAGCAGGCCGAGCCCGGTCAGGACGACGGCGAGCCCGAGCATCCGCCCCGCCTCGGCGCCCCGCAGGTCCGCGAGCGCCTCCACCTCCAGGATCGGCGCGCTGCGCGGGAGCGTCGAGACGACCAGGCCCCCGAGGAGGACCAGGACGCTTCCGAGCAGGCCGCGAGACAGCACGAGCGGAACCTAGGCCGGCCCGTCGGCGTACCGAGGGCGAGCAGGCGGCAGGTCGACGGCGTCCGGATGAACGGGCGGTGAGCACGCGCGGCGGAACCTGTTCTAGATTTCGGCCATGGGCCTGCTGACTCCCCTTGCCGTGAAGATCGGCTCCATCGAGTGGATGCCGAAGCTGCTGCCGCAGATCGTCTGGGTCGACACCAACCTGCAGAAGGCCTCACGCGGCCGGGTCAGCGTGCTCGACATCGCCGGGCTCCCAAACCTGATGCTCACCGTCGTGGGCCGCAAGAGCGGCATCCCGCGCAGCACGCCGCTGCTGTGCGTGCCCGACGGCGACACCTGGCTGATCGCGGGCTCCTACTTCGGCGGCCCGAAGATGCCGGTGTGGGTGTTCAACCTGCGTGCGGCCGACACCGCGCACATCCGCTACGGGAAGCTCGAGACCGCGGTCCGCGCCGAGGAGCTCGAGGGCGACGCGCGCGCCGCAGCGTGGCGGACGATGCTGCGCACCTGGCCCAACTACGCCAAGTACGAGGAGCGCACCGACCGGCTGATCCCCGTCTTCCGCTTGACCCGGGTCTGAGGCGGCTCCCGGCCGCTGCATGGGTCGCGCCGAATTCGCTCGCGTCGGCCGGGTCGCCCTCCGAGGTGAAGAACCGGGTTAGCGTGCGGTCGTGCCCCGTCCGCGCGCGCTCGCCGCTCCCCTGCTCCTGGCCGCCTGCCTGACCCTCTGGTCCGCGCCGGCGACGCCGGCCGGCCCGGCGCCGCGCGCGGCCGCTGCGGCACCTGCGGCGTTCCCGGGTCTTGCGGGCCGGGCGCCAGAACGGGACGAGCGTCCCAACATCGTGGTCGTGATGGCCGACGACCTGCGCGTCGACGACCTGCAGTGGATGCCACGCACGCGGCGGATGTTCGCCCGCACCGGGATCTCCTTCGAGAACTCCTTCGCGCCGTACCCGCTGTGCTGCCCGGCGCGCGCCACCTTCCTGACCGGCCAGCACGCCCACAACCACGGGGTCTACTGGCACGAGCCGCCCTACGGCTACGGCGCCTTCGACGACTCGCGGACGGTGGCGACGTCCCTGCAGGCAGCCGGCTACCGCACGGGCTTCCTCGGCAAGTACCTCAACCGCTACGGCCTGGACCGGTCGAAGGTCAGCGGCCAGCCCTCGCACCGCTACGTGCCCCGGGGCTGGGACGAGTGGCGCGGTGCGGTGGAGAACCCCGGGAACGCCGGCTTCCACGGCGGGACCTACGTCTACACCGACATCGCGTTCAACCACGACGGGCGCATCGACAACCGCTACCGCGGTCAGTACTCCACCGAGGTCATCGGCTCCCTCTCCGCGCAGATGGCCGGCCGGTTCGCCGAGCGGCGGGCACGCAGCGGTCGCCCCTTCCTCCTCTACGTCAACCACATCGCCCCCCACCACGGGGCGCCCCGCGACGACGACGACCCGGCCTCCTGGCGCGACGCCGACGGCTTCGAGCACCGCTTCCCGACGCCGTACGTCCCACCGCGCCACCGTGGCCGCTTCGACGACGTGATCGACCGGGCACCCGGCATCGCCAGGACCGGGTCGCCGACGGAGGGCGACGTCTCCGACAAGCCCAGGGCCGTGCGACGCATGCCGGCGATGACCGGCCGCGACCTCGCGGCCATGCGCGAGGCGGCCCGGCAGCGCGCGGAGTCGGTGTGGGTGATGGACAAGGAGGTCTCGCGCCTGGTCCGTCGGCTCAAGGCGGACGACGAGTGGGAGCGGACCGTCCTGGTCTTCACCTCCGACAACGGCCTGCTGCAGGGCGAGCACCGCTTCCGCACCGGCAAGGTATGGGCCTACGAGCCCTCGCTGCGCGTCCCGCTCCTGGTCACCGGTCCCGGCATGCGCGGTCGCGGCGACGGCGGTCACCGCCGTTACGACCCGGTCGACACCCCCGACCTGACGGCGACGATCCTCGACCTCGCCGACGCGAAGGCGCCGCGGAAGGCGGACGGCGCGTCCTTCCTGGCGTCTCTGGTCGACGGGGACACCGGGTGGTCCGTCCCGGTCCTCACCGAGGCCACGCACACCGCCGGCGGTCGCAGTGCCGCCTTCGGGAAGCGCTCCTCGATCGGCCTGCGCACGGCGAGGTGGTCGATGACGCTGTACCGCGACGGCTTCGGGGAGCTCTACGACCTGGTCGAGGACCCCCTGCAGCACCACAACCTCTGGCGCTCGAAGCAGCACCGCCAGGTGCGCGAGGACCTCGAGAAGGCCTGGCAGCGACTGCGCGACTGCTCCGGTGCGGGATGCCAGGAGCCGGCCCCCGCCGCCCACCAGGCCGACGCCGCCACCGTGGCGGACTGGACGCGCGGCTACTGGGAGCAGATCGACCGCACCTACGGCTACCGCTGACTAGGGTTGACGAGGTGACGGTCCCGCTCGGTCAGCACCCCGACCCCACCCACGTCGTCGCCCACCTCAGCGACCCGCACCTGCTCGCCGCCGGGCAGCTGCAGTACGGCGTCGTCGACCCGGAGGCCGGGCTCGTGGCCGCCCTGGAGCGGCTCGGCCGCGTCGACCCGTGTGGACGATGGGCAACCACGACGAGCGCGAGCCCTACGCCCGCGGCCTCTTCGGTCCCGACGCCGACCCCTCGGCCCCGCAGGACCGCGTCCACGAGGTCGCCGGCCTGCGGATCGTCGCCCTCGACACCACCGTGCCCGGCTACCACCACGGCGAGGTGACGCCCGAGCAGCTGACCTGGCTCGCCGACGTGCTGGCCGAGCCAGCGCCGCACGGCACCATCCTGGCGATGCACCACCCGCCGATCCCGGTGCCGATGCTGCCGCCGGCGCAGATCATCGAGCTCGACGACCAGCAGCCCCTGGCCGAGGTGCTGGCCGGCACCGACGTGCGGGCGATCCTCGGCGGCCACTTCCACTTCACCAGCCACAGCCTCTTCGCCGGCATCCCGGTCTCGGTGGCCTCGGCCACCTGCTACGCCTCCGACCTCACCCCCGCCGACCGCTACCTCGCCGCCGCCGACGGCCACCAGGCGGTCAACATGGTCCACGTCTACGACGACCGCGTGGTCCACACGGTCGTGCCGGTGACCGACGCCCCCGAGATCGACGGCTACCCGCTCTCGGTGGCCCCGCAGGTCCAGGCCCTCACCCCCGAGGACCGACGTGAGCTGCTGTCGAAGAAGGGCGTGGACCTCGCCGCGCTCGTGAGGTCGCTGGGACTCGAGATCTAGCGGGCCGGGCCTGCCGAGAGGTCGCTCGCGCACGGCCGAGAGGTCGCTCGCGCACGGTCAGCCGGGGCGAGGGGCCGACAGGTAGCCGGTCACCAGCGCGACCAGCTCCTCGACCAGCCGCTCGCGCGGCACCGGCGGGGAGTCGAGCACCCACCGCACCGCGAGGTTCTCCAGGGCCAGGACCAGCACCCACGCGCTCACGGCCGGGTCCGGCGCGGTCGAGGCCCCAGGCCGGACGGCCAGCCAGGTCGCGGTCAGCTCGCGGACGCGCCGCTCCAGCGCCGTACGACGTTCCTTGTGCTGCGCCATCGGCAGCTCCTCGCTCACCACGCGCAGCAGCTCGGGGTCGGCCTCGAGCGCGGAGAGCAGCGCCTCGATCGTCGCCCGGACCATGCCGATGCCGCCGGGCTCCCCCACGCGGTCGGCGAGGGAGGCCGCGACCCGCTCGGCGGTCTCGTCGGACCAGCCCTCGATGACCGCGGCCACGATGGCGGCCTTGTCGGGGAAGTACTGGTAGACCGACCCCGGGCTCACCCCGGCCCGGGCGGCGATGCGGTTGGTCGAGCAGGCGTCGTACCCCTCCTCGGCGAGCACCGCGCGACCGGCCTCGACGATCCGCTCGACCATCTCCCGGGATCGTCTCTGCTGCGGCACCTTCCTCATGGACGCGAATTGTATGCGAGTGATCACTCGCGTCAGGATCGTGGCATGACGAGTGCTCCCGTCCAGCCCGGCTCCGCCTCAGCGACCACGCCCGCCCCCGCCCCCGAGATCACCGCCGGCCAGCCGTTCCCGACCCGCTACCGCGAGGGCGAGGCCCGTGCCACGAAGATGGGCACGCTGCTCAAGCGGATCGCCGGCGTCGAGGAGATCGACGAGGAGCAGATGCTGCGCATCGGCGCGGCGCTGCGACGTCGCGACGAGCTCGGCCGGCGGCTCGCGGAGGCGATCCGGACGCGAGCGGGCGAGCCCGGCCGGGTCTCGATGTCCGACCTCGACACCGCCCTGCACCACGGCCTGGACGCGGTGGACGACCCCGCGCCCGCGCTCGTGGACTTCATGACGACCGTCGAGCAGGTGCCCGAGTGGGTCGACTGGGACCTCGTCGAGGCCGGCGCCCGCGCCTACCGGCGCTTCGGGCGGGCCGCCGCCGACGTCGGGCTCCAGCTCTCGCTGCTCGGCGGATACCGGTTCGGCGGCCCCACCGACCTGCTCGTGCAGACGGGCGCGCTCACCGGCGGGCAGTCGCGACGACGCCTCGGGGAGACCCAGCGCTGGGTGACATCACTGACCCAACCGGGCGGCATGCGTCCGCACGCCGAGGGGTGGCGGCTGACGCTGCACGTGCGCGCCATGCACGCGCTGGTCAACCACGGGTTCGAGGCGCGCTGGGACGTCGACCGCTGGGGCCTGCCGATCAACCAGGCCGACCAGGCCTCGACGCTCGGGCTCTTCGACGGGGTCGTCCTCATCGGCGTACGCGCCCTCGGCGTGCCGGTCAGCCGGCACGAGTCCGCCGCGGTCATGCACCTGTGGCGCTACGTCGGCTGGCTGATGGGCGTCGACGACGAGTTCCTCGTCGAGACCGAGCGCGAGCGGCACCGCCTGAACTACCACGTCCTGATCAGCCAGGGACCGCTCACCGAGGCCGGCGGCCAGCTCACCCGCTCGGCCGTGGACGCCCAGCTCGAGCTCGACTTCCGGAAGTGGGGCCCCCTCGCGCCGCTGCGCGCGCGCTATGAGCGGGAGCGGCTGCTCTCGATGCTCACCGTCTTCCTGGGCCCCACCAGCATGAAGGAGCTCGGCCTGCCGCTGCGCCCACCGTGGGCACACCCGCTGGTCATCGCCGGTCACACGGTGCGCCACCAGGTGCTGCGTCGCCTCCCCGGTGGCCGCCGCGTCCTGGAGCGCTGGGGCGACCGCGTCGTCGCCGACCTGATGGTCCGCTACTTCGGCGACGACGCCCCCGAGGTCGCCGCCCTCCGCTGACGCAGACCCCTGCTCGACACCGAACCGGCGCGAACTTCCGGAAGGTCGCGCCGGTTCGGCTCGGCATGGAGCGTCGCTGGATCAGGCGGTACGCCGGCGGCGAGCACCGAGCCGGTGGAGCACCAGCCCGCCGAGTGCCGCCGGGACCAGCAGCGCCAGGCTGGCCGAGCGGCCGGAGCCCTCGACGCGGGCGGAGGCCTTGGGTTTGAGGTTCTTCGGCTTCAGCGGCTTGACCGTGCCGATGGTGCTGCCGTCGTACTTGAACACGTCGAAGCCGCGGACCAGGTCGTTGCTGTAGCCGTAGAAGGAGCCGTTGCGCTTGATCTTGTTGGTCTTGAACGACCAGGAGTCGCTGTCGGGCATCGTGTAGTAGCCGACCTCGGTCATGCCGACGCCGTCGCCGAAGGCGATCGAGAGCGGGTTCGCGAGCGGGTCCGCCGCGACGTCGGCGAGACCCGAGAGGTCGATGACGCGCACGCCCTGGGCGTACCAGGCGATGGTCATCAGCTTCTGGCGCGGGTAGATCCGCAGCACGTGCGAGGTGCAGGTCGCACCGTCCTGGACCGAGAACGCAGGCGCGAACCACGCGCCGATCTTGGCCGGGGCGGTCTCGAGGTCGCCGGTGATGTCGTAGAGGTGCAGGCCGCCGCCGGGGCACTCGACCGAGGCCGCCGCGCCGGCGCGCTCGTCGGTGACGACGAGGATGGTGCGCTCGACACCGTCGGAGTCCTTCATGGTGATCGGGTCGGCCTGGTGCGCCACGTTGACCGTGGGGTCGACGATCTGACCGATGATCTCGGGGTCGGCGGGGTCGGTGGTGTCCAGCACCAGCGTCTGCGAGAGCGCCGCGGAGTAGGCGCGGGTGCCGTCGGCGCTGAAGGTGATGTCGTGGGACTCCGAGCCCAGCGAGGTCGGGACGAACGGGATCCCGAAGTCCTGGACGAAGCGCGGCTTGGTGGGCGCGCTGATGTCGTAGATCGTGATGAAGGGCGAGACGCCGGCGGTCAGCAGGTCGGAGTTGGAGTTGTAGAGGTACTTCCCGCTCGGGTGGATCGTCATGTTGTGCGACCCCGCACCGACGGGCAGGAAGCTCACGCTCTGCGGCTTCCGCGGCTTGGTGAGGTCGACGATCACGGTGCCGGCGTCGTCGGCGGACAGGTCCAGGTCACGACCGCACTGCGAGGCTGCGCCGGCCGCACCGACGCTGCCGTCGGCGGTGTAGCTGGCGAGCACCCGCCCGCGACGGGTCCACACCTGGATGTCGCCCTGGGAGATCGCGCAGTCGTAGACGGCGACCCGCGTGGGCTTGCGGGGCTTGGTGATGTCGATGATCTGCAGACCCTCTCGCAGGGTGCCGGCCAGGGCGTACTCCTTCTTGCCCAGCCGCATGAACTCGATGTCCGAGCCGTTCTGGGCCTCGCCGGAGTCGTTGTACTGCAGGTTGGCGACGAACTCCATCGCCATCCCCTCCCCCTCGGTCGCCACCTGGACTCCGCGGGTGTTGGTCGGCAGGTCGCCGGCCTGGTGAGCGGAGACGGCGGGAACTGCCAGCACGGGGGCGACGGCGGCGAGGCCGAGGGCGAGCAGGGCCCGCAGGGCGGGGTGTCCGGCGCGAGACATGGATGGTCCTTCGCTCAGGGGAGTCGGGGTTGCAGCCTCAACGGCCCATCAGCGCCCGGGGTTACGGCGCGGCCCGGGGTGTGCGAGACCCGTAACACCGAATTAATTCCATTTGGTAGTAACCCGAAATCCGGCGTTCCTAGGTTTCACGGCACACCACGCACAGCCCCACCCGCACCCCCACCGAGAGGTCTGCCGTGTTCACCACCCGTACCCGCGGCCGCGCTGCCGGAGGCGCAGCGCTCGCCGTCCTCACCGCACTCAGCCTGGCTGCCTGCGGCAACAAGTCCGACGAGGGCACCACCGCCGCCGAGAGCTGCGTCGACACCTCCGGCGACACCATCAAGCTCGGGTTCCTCAACTCCACCTCGGGCGCGATGTCGATCAGCGAGCAGACCGTCCGCGACTCCCTCGGCCTGGCCATGGAGGAGATCAACGCCGACGGCGGCATCCTCGGCAAGCAGATCGAGGCCGTCGAGGAGGACGGCGCCAGCGACCCCGCGATCTTCGCCGAGAAGATCGAGAAGCTGCTGACCGGCGACTGCGTCGCGGCGGTCTTCGGCGGCTGGACCTCCGCGTCGCGCAAGGCGATGCTCCCGGTCGTCGAGGCCAACAACGGGCTGCTGTTCTACCCGGTGCAGTACGAGGGCCTCGAGGCCTCGGAGAACATCTACTACACCGGCGCCACGACCAACCAGCAGATCATCCCCGCGATGGACTTCCTGGCCTCCGAGGGCGTGGAGACGCTGTTCCTCGCGGGCTCGGACTACGTCTTCCCGCGCACGGCCAACAAGATCATCAAGCAGTACGCCGCCGAGCTGGGCATCGAGATCGTCGGTGAGGAGTACGTCCCGCTCGACGACGACGACTGGACCACGCAGGTCGCCAAGATCGTGAAGGCGAAGCCGGACTTCGTGTTCAACACGATCAACGGCTCCTCCAACGTCGGCTTCATCAAGGCCTACTACGAGCAGGGCCTCTCCGCGGAGACCTCGCCGATCATCTCGGTCTCGATCGCCGAGGAGGAGGCGCCGGCCATGGGCCACAGCGTCACCGGCCAGTACGCCGCGTGGAACTACTTCCAGTCCGTCGACAGCCCGGAGAACGCCGCGTTCATCGACGCCTTCCAGGCCAAGTACGGGTCCGACCGTCCGACATCGGACCCGATGGAAGCCGCCTACACCTCGCTGTACCTCTACAAGGTCATCGTCGAGAAGGCCGAGTCCTTCGACGTCGACGACGTCAACGCCGCCTCCGACGGGGTCAGCTTCGACGCCCCCGAGGGCACCGTCACGATCGACGGCGAGAACCACCACATCGCCAAGACCGCGCTGATCGGTCAGATCAACGAGGACAACCAGTTCGACGTCGTCTGGTCCTCCGGTTCGCCGATCGAGCCCGACCCGTTCCTGGAGGGCTACTCCTGGTGGGACCCGAGCGCGGAGTGATCGCCGCCTGACCCCGCCCCACCCGGTCCGGGGCCACCGCCGACGCGGTGGCCCCGGAACCGGCCCCCGACCAGCCCCCGAC
>NZ_LUPI01000032.1:0-29274 GCF_001627265.1 Nocardioides sp. REDSEA-S30_B4
GACCCGCCCTGCCCGCCCGGAGACGACGAACGCCCCACCCGCTGCTGCGGGTGGGGCGAACGTACGACGCGGCGTGGCTCAGGCCTTGTCGGACTCCTTGTCGGACTCCTTGTCGGACTCCTCGGCCGGCTCCTCGGTCACCTCGGCCTCGGGGGCCTCGGTCTCCTCAGCAGCCTCGGGGGCCTCGGTCTCCTCGACCTCGGTCTCCTCCACGGTCTCCTCGGCGACAGGCTCCTCCGCCGGGGCGGCGGGAGCGGCCGGGGCGGCCTTGGGCGCCTTCGGCGAGTAGGCCTCGGTCACCAGCTCGATGACCGCCATGGGGGCGTTGTCGCCCTTGCGGGGGCCGATCTTGGTGATCCGGGTGTAGCCACCGGGACGCTCGGAGAAGGTCGGGGCGATCTCGGTGAACAGGACGTGCACGACACCCTTGTCGCGGATGGTCTTGAGGACCTCGCGGCGGTTGTGCAGGTCACCCTTCTTGGCCTTGGTGATCAGCTTCTCCGCCAGCGGGCGCAGCGCACGGGCGCGCGACTCGGTGGTGGTGATGCGACCGTTCTCGAACAGGGCGGTTGCCAGGTTCGACAGGATCAGGCGCTGGTGCGAGGGGCTGCCGCCGAGGCGGGGACCCTTGGTGGGCTTGGGCATGTCTCTCTCGATTCTCCCCGGCCGTATCAGGTACCGGAGTAGATGTTTCTATTCATGGCTGATCGTGCAGATGGTGCGTGCCTCGCGAGGCGGAGGGAGGGAAGGCGCCCCGTTTTTGGGCGTCGACCGACCGACAACGACGCGAGGTGCGTGCCAGCTGTGCGATCAGTACTGCTCGTCCTCGACGAAGGCATCATCGTCGTCGTCGGAGTACGCCGCGAGGGCGGCGTGCGGGTCGAAGCCCGGGGCGCTGTCCTTGAGGGACAGACCCATCTCGACCAGCTTGGCCTTGACCTCGTCGATCGACTTCGCACCGAAGTTGCGGATGTCGAGCAGGTCCTGCTCCGAGCGACCGATGAGCTCACCCACGGTGTGGATGCCCTCGCGCTTGAGGCAGTTGTAGGACCGGACGGTCAGCTGCAGGTCCTCGACCGGGAGGGCGAGGTCGGCGGCGAGCTGCTCGTCGACCGGCGAGGGGCCGATGTCGATGCCCTCGGCCTCGACGTTGAGCTCACGGGCGAGGCCGAAGAGCTCGACGAGGGTCTTGCCCGCCGAGGCGAGCGCGTCGCGGGGACGGATCGAGGGCTTGGTCTCGACGTCGATGACCAGCTTGTCGAAGTCGGTGCGCTGCTCGACTCGGGTGGCCTCGACCTTGTAGGTCACCTTCAGCACGGGGCTGTAGATCGAGTCGACCGGCATCCGGCCGATCTCGTTGTCGGCGCCCTTGTTCTGGACCGCCGAGACGTAGCCGCGGCCGCGCTCGACGACCAGCTCCATCTCCAGCTTGCCCTTGTCGGACAGGGTGGCGATCTTCAGGTCGGGGTTGTGCACCTCGACACCGGCCGGGGGCGCGATGTCGGCGGCGGTGACGTCACCGGCACCGGACTTGCGCAGGTACATCGTGACGGGCTCGTCGTGCTCGGAGGAGACGACGAGGGCCTTGAGGTTGAGGATGACCTCGGTGACGTCCTCCTTGACGCCCTCCACGGTGGAGAACTCGTGCAGGACGTTGTCGATCTTGATGCTCGTGACCGAGGCACCGGGGATCGAGGACAGCAGGGTGCGGCGGAGCGAGTTGCCGAGGGTGTAGCCGAAGCCGGGCTCCAGAGGCTCGATGACGAACCGCGAGCGGTACTCGTCGACGGTCTCTTCCGACAGGGTGGGGCGCTGTGCGATGAGCACTTGTTCTTTCCTTTCCGGGCTCGACCGCTATTTGACGGGCCCGAACTGCGAGGTGGAAGGAAGGTGGAGCGGGTGGCAGTGCTGACGGTGCCGCCCCGGCCTGGACCGGGGCGGCACCGACGAGGTCACTTCTTGGAGTAGAACTCCACGATCAGCTGCTCCTGGACCGGGATGTCGATCTGAGCACGGATCGGGAGCGAGTGCACGAGGACGCGCATGCGGTTCGGCAGGACCTGCAGCCAGGCCGGGACGACGCGCTCGCCGTGGGTCTCGCGAGCCACGATGAACGGGGTCATCTCCAGGGACTTCTCGCGCACGTCGATGATGTCGTGCGCGGAGACCTGGTACGACGGGATGTCGACCTTGTGACCGTTGACCAGGAAGTGGCCGTGGACCACGAGCTGGCGGGCCTGGCGGCGCGTGCGGGCGAAGCCGGCGCGGTAGACCACGTTGTCGAGGCGGCACTCCAGCATCTGCAGCAGGTTGTCACCCGTCTTGCCGCTGCGGCGCGAGGCCTCGACGTAGTAGTTGTGGAACTGCTTCTCCATCACGCCGTAGGTGAAGCGGGCCTTCTGCTTCTCCTGCAGCTGAGCGCGGTACTCGCTCTCCTTCACGCGCGCACGGCCGTGCTGGCCGGGCGCGTAGGGACGACGCTCGAACGCGGCGTCGCCACCGACGAGGTCCACGCCGAGGCGGCGGGACTTGCGGGTCATGGGGCCGGTGTAACGGGCCATCTCTCAAGTTCTCCTGTTCGCTTCAGGCGTGGTCAGACGCGGCGGCGCTTGGGCGGGCGGCAGCCGTTGTGGGGCGTGGGCGTGACGTCCTGGATGGTGCCGACCTCGAGGCCGATCGCACCCAGGGACCGGATCGCCGTCTCGCGGCCCGAACCGGGGCCCTTGACGAAGACGTCGATCTTCTTCATGCCGTGCTCCATCGCGCGGCGACCAGCGGCCTCGGCGGCCATCTGCGCGGCGAACGGGGTGGACTTGCGGGAGCCCTTGAAGCCGACGGTGCCGGCGGACGCCCACGAGATCACCGCACCGGTCGGGTCGGTGATCGTGACGATGGTGTTGTTGAACGTGCTCTTGATGTGGGCCTCGCCCTGGGCGACGTTCTTCTTCTCCTTGCGGCGCACCTTCTTGGCGCCGGCCGCGGTGCGGCTCTTGGGAGGCATGCAACTACTCCTGAGGTGGTCTGGTCTGGAAGCTCGTGGGAGACGAGGACGCGCGCGTCAGCGCAGCGTCACTTCGCCTTCTTCTTGCCGGCAACCGTGCGCTTGGGGCCCTTGCGGGTACGCGCGTTGGTCTTGGTCCGCTGGCCGCGCACGGGCAGACCCATGCGGTGGCGGCGGCCCTGGTAGCTGCCGATCTCGATCTTGCGACGGATGTCGGCCTGGACCTCACGACGGAGGTCACCCTCGATCTTGTAGGAGGCCTCGATCGCGTCGCGGAGCTTGACCAGCTCCTCGTCGCCGAGCTCGTGAACCCGCAGGTCGGGGCTCACGCCGGTCTCGGCGAGCAGCTTCTGGGCGGTGGTACGGCCGATGCCGTAGATGTAGGTGAGTGCGACCTCGATGCGCTTGTCGCGCGGAAGGTCGACACCGACGAGGCGTGCCATGTCGATGGCCTTTCAGTGGTTCGCAGCGGTGTCGGTCGTGTCGCGCCCGGTGTCTCATGCCGGCTCCGGCCGTCTGCTCCGGAGGTGGTTCGCCGCGCCCGATCTCTCGGGGGGAGCGGCTAAGCGATCACGTTGTGTAGGTGTTCAGTTGTGGTGCGGCTCGGGTGAGCCCGCGCGATGGCGGGGTCTCAGCCCTGGCGCTGCTTGTGCCGCGGGTTGCTGCAGATCACCATGACGCGGCCGTGGCGACGGATCACCTGGCACTTGTCGCAGATCTTCTTGACGCTGGGCTTGACCTTCATGTGAGGCCCTTTCGTATCCGGCTTACTTGTACCGGTAGACGATCCGACCCCGGGTGAGGTCGTACGGCGAGAGCTCCACCACCACGCGGTCCTCGGGGAGGATCCGGATGTAGTGCTGGCGCATCTTGCCGCTGATGTGGGCGAGAACCTTGTGCCCGTTGCTCAGCTCGACGCGGAACATGGCATTCGGCAGGGCCTCGATGACGGTGCCCTCGATCTCGATCACGCCTTCTTTCTTCGGCATGTCCTCCACAATCCGTGTTTGGTCGGTCTACCTTGGACAGCACCGCTCGACGGGTGTCGGGCGGGTGGCCCGGGAACCTCCCCGACCGGTCAGACCGGTGCGAGGTGGACCTCGTGCAGTCGTCCGGGAGCCTCACCCGCACGCACGTGGCAGTGCTCCGGGAAGGAGCTCCACCAGGTGGTCCGGGCAGCCGCGAGGCGCCACGAGACAGACCCACGTTGGGCCGACAGGCGAGTCTAGCCTCATCGTCCGGCCAGAACCCAATCGGCCGCGAGCCGGAGGGTGGCCTCCCGGGTGGGCGCACTGCGCGGGTCGGTGCCGGCGTACGCCCCCGCGACCGGGTGCAGCATCACCTCGTCGACGTCGTACGACGCCGCCAACCCCGCCAGGGCGCTGGCCGCCTGCCCGGGGTCGCCCACAACCCAGCGGGCCGCCATCTTGTCGACCAGCTCGCGGTGCTGCGCGGGCAGCTCCACGGCCTCGGCCTCCTCGACCAGCAGCTGCGGCGCCAGTGGCTGGCCGGTCCGCAGCGCGAGCATCATCAGCTGGTTGGGCAGCGCCAGGCGGCGCGCCTCCTCCTCGGTGTCGGCCACCACGGCGTTGACGGTGAGGAAGGTGCGCGGGGCGTCGAGGTGCTCGGAGGGGCGGAACTCGCGGCGGTAGGTCTCCAGGGCCTCGGCGGTCCCCTGACCGGAGAAGTGGTGCGCGAAGACGTAGGGCAGGCCCTTGGCCGCGGCCAGCCGGGCGGAGTAGTCCGAGGAGCCGAGGAGCCACACGTCGGCGGCCGACGCGGCGCCCGGGGTCGCCTTCAGCGGGTCGGTGCCCGGTGCCCGACCGATGCCGAGGTCGACCCGGCCCGGGAAGGCTGCCTCCAGCAGGGCCACCTGCTCGGCGACCACCAACGGTGCGTGGTTGGGCAGCATCACCCCGCCCGACCCGACCCGGATCCGCGAGGTCGCCGAGGCGATCAGCCCCATCAGCACCGGCGGGTTGGTCGCCGCCACGGCCGGCATGTTGTGGTGCTCGGCCACCCAGTAGCGGCGGTAGCCGGCCCCGTCGGCGACCCGTGCCAGCGAGAGGCTGGCGGCGAGGGCGTCGGCGGTCGACTGGTCGGTGCGGACCGGGACGAGGTCCAGGACGGACAGGCTGGGGGTGCTCACCCCCGGCACAGCGGCGTCGCGCCGAGGACTATTCCCCGTCGCCGGACCCGCGCTCGCCGCGCTCGGCGGGCTGCGGTGCGGGCGGGACGACGGCGTCGCCCTCGGTCGGGGCGACCTCGAGCTCCTCGTCGCCGCGGGACGCGGCCAGGCTCGCGACGGCCGTGATCGTCAGTGCGACGAGGATGACCACCAGGCTGAGCAGCGTGGGCACCTCCCAGTCCAGCAGCCCGCCCTTGTAGGCGGCGTGGATGAAGAGCTTGACGCCGATCCAGCCGAGGATGAAGGCCAGACCCAGGGAGAGGTAGACCAGGCGCTTGAGCAGCCCGCCGATGAGGAAGTAGAGCTGGCGTAGGCCCATCAGCGCGAAGACGTTGGCGGTGAAGACCAGGTAGGGCTCGTCGGTGATGCCGAAGATCGCGGGGATCGAGTCCAGGGCGAACAGGATGTCGGTGACGCCCAGCGCCAGGATCACGATGAGCATCGGGGAGAAGACCCGGACCCCGTTGTCCTTCCACCACAGCTTGAGCCCGCGGTACTCCTCGCCCACGTTGAGGTGGCGCTGCGCGAACTGGACCACCCGGTTGTCCTCCGGGTGCTCCTCCTCGTGCTTGCGGTAGCTGCGGACCAGGTTCACGGCCGTGTAGACCAGGAAGGCGCCGAAGACGTAGAAGATCCAGCTGAAGTTGCTGACGAGCTGGTAGCCCAGCGCGATGAAGATGCCGCGGAAGACCAGCGCCAGGATGATGCCGACCATCAGCGCCTCCTGCTGGTACTTGCGCGGGACCTTGAGCGCGGCCATCAGCACGATGAAGACGAAGAGGTTGTCGACCGAGAGGCTCTTCTCGACGATGAAGCCGGTGAAGTAGTCCACGCCCCACTCGGGGCCGTGGAAGAAGATCAACCAGAGACCGAAGGCCGCCGCGGCGCTCATGTAGGCGATGAAGGCCACGGTGCACTCGCGCATCGTGGGCTCGTGCGGGTTGCGGGCGATGACGGCGACGTCGAAGGCGAGCACGGCGATCGTCACCGCGATCGTGATCGTCCATTCGAGGGTGGAGACGTCCACAGGTCACTCCTGTCGGGTGGAGGGGTACGGCGATGGGCCGGAGGTCTCTTCCGCTCGCGACGCGAGCCGGTGGCACCGGGCCGGACCGAGCCGACCGTGGTGACGACACCACCGTGACGGGAATACTCCCCTCCGCGCACAGTGTGCCACGGCCCCCTCACCCGGTCGGCATCCACGGGCGTCCACGGACCGCCGCGGGGCGGTCCGTGAGCGGCGTCAGGCGGCGGTCAGGCGGTGGTCAGTCCGCGAGCGGACCGAAGGGGACGCCGAGCGCGGTGAGCTCGGCCTCTCCGCCGTCGAGGGCGGTCAGCACCCAGGCGCCCTGCGGCGTCAGGGTGAAGCTGTGCTCGTGGTGGGCGGCCCAGGAGCCGTCGCTGGTCACCACGGTCCAATCGTCCTCGAGGACGTCGGTGTCCTTGCCGCCGAGGGTGATCATCGGCTCGACGGCCAGGGCCAGGCCCTCCACCAGGCGCGGGCCGCGCCCGGGGCGGCCGTAGTTGGGCACGTTGGGCGGCTGGTGCATGGCCGAGCCGATCCCGTGGCCGACGTAGTCCTCGAGGATGCCGTAGTCACCGCTGGCCCGCACGTGGGTCTCGATCGCGTGCGAGATGTCGGTGACCCGACCCCCCAGGCGGGCGGCGGCGATGCCGCGCCACATGGCCTGCCGGGTGACCTCCGAGAGCGCGGTCACCTCGGCAGGAACCTCCCCGACCGCGACGGTGGTGGCGGCGTCGCCGTGCCAGCCCTCGACGATCGCGCCGCAGTCGATGGAGATCACGTCACCCTCGGCGAGCACCCGCTCGCCGGGGATGCCGTGCACGACCTCGTCGTTGACCGAGGCGCAGATCGACCCCGGGAACCCGTGGTAGCCCTTGAAGGACGGCACGGCACCGCTGGAACGGATGTTGTCCTCGGCGATCGCGTCGAGCTCGGCGGTGCTGATGCCGGCGCGGACCGAGGACCGCAGCAGCTCCAGGGTCTCCCCCACGACCAGGCCCGCGCGACGCATCAGCCGGATCTGGTCGCGGTCCTTGATCTCCAGGCCGCGGTCGAGCAGTCCCATGTGGTGCCGGTGCGGGTCAGCCGCGCGAGACGCCGTCGAGCGCGGTGAAGATGCGCTCGGAGACCTCGGTGACCTCGCCGAGACCGTCGACCTCGAGCAGCAGGCCACGGTCGCGGTAGACGTCGATCAACGGGGCGGTCTGCTCGGTGTAGACGTCCTGGCGGTGCCGGATGACCTCTTCGGTGTCGTCGGAGCGGCCGCTGGTCTCGGCGCGCTTGAGCAGCCGCTGCACGAGCTCCTCGGAGTCGACGGTCAGCACGACCACGGCGTCCAGCGAGGCGCCGGAGGCGGCGAGCATGCCGTCGAGCTCCTCGACCTGGGCCAGGGTGCGCGGGTAGCCGTCGAGCAGGAAGCCGGGCTCCGCGTCGGGCTGGGCGAGCCGGTCGCGCACCATGTTGTTGGTGACCGAGTCCGGGACGTACTCGCCGGCGTCCATGTAGCGCTTGGCCTCCAGGCCCAGCGGGGTCCCCTCGCCCACGTTGGCCCGGAAGATGTCGCCGGTCGAGATGGCGGGGATGCCGTACTTCTCGGCGACGACCGCGGCCTGGGTGCCCTTGCCGGCCCCCGGAGGCCCCATGAAGATCATTCTCATCAGCGAAGGAATCCTTCGTAGTTGCGCTGCTGGAGCTGGCTCTCGATCTGCTTCACCGTGTCGAGGGCGACGCCGACCATGATGAGGATGGACGTGCCACCGAACGGGAAGTTCTGGTTCGCGTTGATCAGGACCAGGGCGATCAGCGGGATGAGGGCGATCAGACCCAGGTAGAGGGCGCCGGGCAGCGTGATGCGGGACAGGACGTAGGACAGGTAGTCCTCGGTCGGCTTGCCCGCCCGGATCCCGGGGATGAAGCCGCCGTACTTCTTCATGTTGTCGGCCACCTCGTGCGGGTTGAAGGTGATCGACACGTAGAAGTAGGTGAAGAAGACGATGAGGCCGAAGTAGGCCGCCATGTAGAACGGGTGGTCGCCGGTGACGAAGTAACGGCTGACCCAGGTGACCCAGCCCGAGGTGCTCTCCTGGTTGAACTGCACCGCCATGGCGGGCAGGTAGAGCAGGGAGCTGGCGAAGATGACCGGGATGATGCCGGCCTGGTTGACCTTGAGCGGGATGTAGGTCGAGCTGCCGCCGAACATCTTGCGACCGACCATGCGGCGCGCGTACTGGACCGGGATGCGGCGCTGCGCCTGCTCGATGAAGATGACGGCCGCGACGATGACCAGACCGATGGCGAGCACGACGCCGAAGGTCCACCAGCCCTGGCTCTTGCCGACCTCCCACAGCGCGCCGGGGAAGGTCGCGACGACCTGGCAGAAGATGAGGATGGACATGCCGTTGCCGACGCCGCGCTCGGTGATGAGCTCGCCGAGCCACATGATCACCGCGGTGCCCGCGGTCATGGTCACGACCATCACCAGGAAGGTCGAGGTGCTGTCGGAGTGCAGCAGGTCGAGGTTGCACTGCAGCAGGCTGCCCGAGCGGGCCAGCGCCACGATGCCCGTGGCCTGCAGGAGCGCGAGGCCGAGGGTGAGGTAACGGGTGTACTGCGTGATCTTGGTCTGGCCGGCCTGGCCCTCCTTCTTGAGGGCCTCCAGCCGGGGGATCACCACGACGAGCAGCTGCAGGATGATGCTCGCGGTGATGTAGGGCATGATCCCGAGCGCGAACACCGTGAGCTGGAGCAGTGCTCCACCGGAGAAGAGGTTCACCAGGCTGTAGAGGCTGGCGTTGTCGCCGCTGGCTGCCAGGTCGATGCACTGCTGGACGTTGGCGACGTTGACACCCGGGGCCGGCAGCTGCGAGCCGGCCCGGAAGATCACGATGATCATCAGGACGAACAGCAGCTTGCGACGCAGGTCGGGCGTCCTGAAAGCATTGGCGAAGGCGCCGAGCACGAGTTCCTCTTTCTCCACACAGGTGTGGCTCCCAGGGCGTGCCCAGGAAGCCTCGGGAAGCCTAACAGGCGGTCTCCCGTCGGACCGGTCAGGTGCTCCTACAGCAAAGGCGCGGGAGCGCCGCCGAGTGGCGGTGCTGCCCGCGCCCTTGCGTCGGAGACTGCGTCAGACCGTGGTGGTCGAGCCGCCCGCGGCCTCGATCTTGGTGACCGCGGAGGCGGAGAACGCGTTCGCGGTCACGTCGACCTTGACCGAGATCTCGCCCTGGCCGAGCACCTTGACCGGCTGGTTGCGGCGGACCGCACCCTTGGCGACCAGGTCCTCGACCGTCACGGCGCCACCCTCGGGGAACAGCGCGCTGATCTTGTCGAGGTTGACGACCTGGAACTCCACCTTGAAGGGGTTCTTGAAGCCCTTCAGCTTGGGGAGCCGCATGTGGATCGGCATCTGGCCACCCTCGAAGGCGACCGGGACCTGGTAGCGGGCCTTGGTGCCCTTGGTACCGCGACCGGCGGTCTTGCCCTTGGACGCCTCACCGCGACCCACGCGGGTCTTGGCGGTCTTGGCGCCGGGCGCCGGCTTGAGGTTGTGAAGCTTGAGCGTCATGTCACTCGACCTCCTCGACCGTCACCAGGTGACGGACGGCCTGGACCATGCCCCGGATCTCCGGGCGGTCCTCCTTGACGACGACATCGCCGATGCGCTTGAGACCGAGCGTGCGCACGGTCTCGCGCTGGTTGGGCTTGCTGCCGATCGTCGACTTCATCTGCTGGATCTTCAGCTGAGCCATCAGGAGGACACCTCCTGCGACACACCGGCGGGGACCTCGATGCGCGCCTTGAGCAGCGCAGCCGGGGTGACCTCCTCGACGGTGAGGCCACGACGGGCCGCGACGGCCTCGGGCTGCTCGAGCATCCGCAGCGCCTCGACGGTCGCGTGCACGATGTTGATCTGGTTCGACGACCCGAGCGACTTGCTCAGGATGTCGTGGATGCCGGCGCACTCGAGCACCGCACGCACCGGGCCACCGGCGATCACACCGGTACCGGGCGCGGCCGGACGCAGCATGACGACACCGGCCGCCTTCTCGCCCTGGACCGGGTGCGGGATGGTGCCCTGGATGCGGGGGACGCGGAAGAAGTTCTTCTTCGCCTCCTCGACACCCTTGGCGATCGCCGCGGGCACCTCCTTGGCCTTGCCGTAGCCGACGCCGACCAGACCCTCACCGTCGCCGACGACCACGAGGGCGGTGAAGCTGAAGCGACGACCACCCTTCACGACCTTGGCGACACGGTTGATCGCAACGACGCGCTCGATGTAGGCGGTCTTGTCCGCGCCCTGGTTGCCGCGACGGTCGTCGCGTCCACGGCGCTCGCCACCGCGCTGTCCGCGCTGGGCTCCGCTCATGAGACTTTCCTCTTCTCTCTTGCTCTTCGTGCGATCAGAAGGTCAGGCCGCCCTCACGGGCGGCGTCGGCCAGGGCCGCGACGCGACCGTGGTACTTGTTGCCGGCGCGGTCGAAGACGACCCCGTCGACCCCAGCAGCCTTGGCGCGCTCGGCGACGAGCTCGCCGACCTTCTTCGCCTTGGCGGTCTTGTCGCCGGTCGTGGACCGCACGTCGGCCTCCATGGTGGAGGCGCTGGCCAGCGTCTTGCCGACCAGGTCGTCGACGACCTGGACGGAGATGTGCTTGGACGAGCGGGTGACGACCAAGCGCGGACGCTCTGCGGTGCCCTGGATCTTCTTGCGACCACGGACCTGGCGGCGCAGGCGCGCCCGGGTCCTGGTAGCGGTGTGCTTGTGGTTCGACAGCGCGATACCCATGGTCACTTACCAGCCTTTCCGACCTTGCGGCGGATGTGCTCGCCGGCGTAGCGCACGCCCTTGCCCTTGTACGGCTCGGGCTTGCGGAGCTTGCGGATGTTCGCGGCGACCTCGCCGACCAGCTGCTTGTCGATGCCCTGGACACCGAGCTTGGTCGGACCCTCGACCGCGAAGGTGATGCCCTCCGGGGCGTCGAAGATGATCGGGTGGCTGTAGCCGAGCTGGAACTCCAGCTGCGTCGGGCCCTTGGACAGGACCCGGTAGCCGACGCCCACGATCTCGAGCTTCTTCTCGTAGCCCTCGGTGACGCCCACGACCATGTTGTTGACCAGCGTGCGGGTCAGGCCGTGGAGCGACTTGGACTCACGCTCGTCGTCGGGACGCTTGACGTCGAGGACGCCCTCGCCCTTCTCGACGACGATCGGGGCGGCGACCGAGTGCGTCAGGGTGCCCTTGGGGCCCTTGACGGTCACGACGGCGCCGTCGATCGAGACATCGACACCGGACGGGACCGGGACGGGGAGCTTGCCAATGCGCGACATGCGTTCTTCTCCTCTCGTCTCTCTCGTCACCAGACGTAGGCGAGGACTTCCCCACCCACGCCCTTCTGGTTGGCCTGGCGGTCGGTCAGCAGACCCTGGCTCGTCGAGATGATCGCGACGCCCAGGCCACCGAGGACCTTCGGGAGGCCGGTGTGCTTGGCGTAGACACGCAGACCGGGCTTGCTGATGCGACGCACGCCAGCGATGGAGCGCTCACGGTTGCGGCCGTACTTCAGCGTGATGGTCAGCGTCTTGCCGACCTCGCCCTCGGCCGGGTCGGCCACGGCGTAGGAGGTGATGTAGCCCTCCTGCTGGAGGATGTCGGCCACGCCCTGCTTGAGCTTGCTGTAGGGCATCGACACCGAGTCGTGGTACGCCTGGTTGGCGTTGCGCAGACGGGTCAGCATGTCTGCGATCGGGTCAGTCATCGTCATGATGTGGGTTCTTTCTCGAAGTGGTTTCGCCGCGCCGGGGCGCCGGCGACCTTCAACGTGGGTGAGGTGTTACCAGGAGGACTTGGTCACGCCGGGGAGCTCCCCGCGGTGGGCCATCTCGCGCAGGCAGATCCGGCACAGGCCGAACTTGCGGTAGACGGCCTTGGGCCGGCCGCAGCGCTGGCAGCGGGTGTAGCCACGGACCGCGAACTTGGGCTTGCGCGCGGCCTTGACCTTCAGAGCGGTCTTCGCCATGTCAGTTCTCCTTGAAGGGGAAGCCGAGCTGCTTGAGCAGCGCGCGGCCCTGGTCGTCGGTGGTCGCGGTGGTCACGACGGTGATGTCCATGCCGCGCGACCGGTCGATCTTGTCCTGGTCGATCTCGTGGAACATGACCTGCTCGGTGAGACCGAAGGTGTAGTTGCCGCGACCGTCGAACTGCTTGGGCGAGAGGCCACGGAAGTCGCGGATGCGGGGCAGCGCGAGCGAGAGCAGCCGGTCGGCGAACTCCCACATGCGGTCGCCGCGCAGCGTGACGTGCGCGCCGATCGGCATGCCCTCGCGCAGCTTGAACTGCGCGATGGACTTGCGGGCCTTGGTCACGGTCGGCTTCTGGCCGGTGATCGCGGTGAGGTCGCGCACGGCGCCCTCGATCAGCTTGGAGTCACGAGCCGCCTCGCCGACACCCATGTTGACCACGATCTTGGTCAGGCCGGGCACCTGCATGACGTTCTTGATGTCGAACTCGGACTGGAGCGCCGGGAGGATCTCCTCGCGGTACCGGGTCTTCAGACGCGGCGGCACCTTGGCGGAGATCACCGGGTTCTCGGTGGTCTCGGTCATCTCAGATCTCCTTGCCGGTCTTGCGCGAGATGCGCACGCTGCGCTCGGCCTCGTACGTCGAGCCGTCGGGGCGCCGCTTGGTGACCTGCTCGCGCTTGAAGCCGATGCGGGTGACCCCGTCGCCCTCGACGAGCATCACGTTGGACACGTGGATCGGCGCCTCGGCGGTGATGATCCCGCCGGTGGTGCCCGCACGGCCGCCCTGGTTGACGACCTTGGTGTGCTTCTTGATCCGGTTGACGCCCTCGACGATCACCCGCTGCTCCTCGCGGAGCACCTGGATGACCTTGCCCTCGGCACCCTTGTCCTTGCCGGCGATCACCTTGACGGTGTCACCCTTCTTGATGTTCACGCTGTTCTTCCCCATGGCTCAGAGCACCTCCGGGGCGAGCGAGATGATCTTCATGAACTTCTTGTCACGCAGCTCGCGGCCCACGGGGCCGAAGATGCGGGTGCCTCGCGGCTCGCCGTCGTTCTTGAGGATCACCGCAGCGTTCTCGTCGAAGCGGATGTAGGACCCGTCGGGCCGGCGGCGCTCCTTGACGGTGCGCACGACGACGGCCTTGACGACGTCGCCCTTCTTGACGTTGCCACCCGGGATGGCGTCCTTGACGGTGGCGACGATGGTGTCGCCGATCCCGGCGTAGCGACGGCCCGAGCCGCCGAGAACACGGATGCAGAGGATCTCCTTCGCACCGGTGTTGTCGGCGACCTTGAGCCGCGACTCCTGCTGAATCATTTTCTCTCCTGGTCGTCGTGCCGGTTCTCAGCGACGCGGTGGTCGGTGAGCCTGGCCGAACTTCATGGGTCGTTCTCGCCTCAGGGGCGAGGAGTCACTTGGCGCGCTCGAGGATCTCGACGACGCGCCAGCGCTTCGTGGCCGACAGCGGACGGGTCTCCATGATGAGGACCCGGTCGCCGATGCCACAGTCGTTGGCCTCGTCGTGGGCCTTCAGCTTGCTGGTGCGGCGCATGACCTTGCCGTACAGCGCGTGCTTGACGCGGTCCTCGACGGACACGACCACGGTCTTGTCCATCTTGTCGCTGACCACGAGGCCCTCGCGGACCTTGCGGCTGTTCCGCTCCTGGGTCTGGCTCTCGCTCACTTCTCGTCCTCGCTGCTCGTGCCCGGCGCGGTCCGGATGCCGAGCTCGCGCTCACGCACCACGGTGTAGATCCGGGCGATGTCCTTCTTGACCGTGCGCAGCCGGCCGTGGCTCTCCAGCTGGCCGGTGGCCGCCTGGAAACGGAGGTTGAACAGCTCCTCCTTGGCCTCGCGCAGGCGGGACTCCAGGTCGACGTCGTTCAGGTCGTCGAGCTCGTGGGCCTTCACACCGTTGGCCATCAGAATTCACCCGCCTCTCGGGACACGAACCGGCACTTCATGGGCAGCTTGTGCATCGCGCGGCGCATGGCCTCGCGGGCGACGTCCTCCGGGACACCGGAGAGCTCGAACATGACGCGGCCGGGCTTGACGTTGGCGACCCACCACTCGGGCGAGCCCTTGCCGGAACCCATGCGGGTCTCGGCGGGCTTCTTGGTGAGCGGGCGGTCGGGGTAGATGTTGATCCACACCTTGCCGCCACGCTTGATGTGGCGGGTCATGGCGATACGGGCCGACTCGATCTGGCGGTTGGTCACGTAGTGACCCTCGATCGCCTGGATACCGAAGTCGCCGAAGGCGAGCGAGGTGCCGCCCTTGGCCATCCCGTTCCGCTTGGGGTGGTGCTGCTTGCGGTGCTTGACGCGACGGGGCATCAGCATGACTCAGGCCTCCGAAGTGGTCTCGGCGGGAGCAGCGGCCTCGGCCGGGGCCTCGGTCTGCTGCTCGCGGTCGGCACGGGTGGGGCGGTCGCCGCGCGAGCCACGGCTCGGACGGTCACCACCGCGCGAGGGACGACCGCTGCGACCGGGGACACCGGCGCGGGCGGCGGCCTGCGCCTGGCGCTCGGCACGGGAGCCGGACACCTCACCCTTGTAGATCCAGACCTTCACGCCGATGCGGCCGAAGGTCGTGCGGGCCTCGTAGAAGCCGTAGTCGATGTCGG
The DNA here is from genome assembly GCF_001627265.1 of Nocardioides sp. REDSEA-S30_B4. Lineage (NCBI taxonomy): Bacteria > Bacillati > Actinomycetota > Actinomycetes > Propionibacteriales > Nocardioidaceae > Nocardioides > Nocardioides sp. REDSEA-S30_B4. The sequence goes on from NZ_LUPI01000032.1 coordinate 14,863, forward strand.
CACGCAGGGTGTGCAGGGGCACGCGGCCCTCGCGGTAGAACTCCGTGCGCGACATCTCGGCGCCGTTGAGGCGACCCGAGCACTGGATCCGGATGCCCTTGGCACCCGAGCGCATCGTGGTCTGCATCGCCTTGCGCATCGCGCGACGGAACTGCACGCGGCCGGAGAGCTGCTCGGCCACGCCCTGGGCGACCAGCTGGGCGTCGACCTCGGGGTTCTTGACCTCGAGGATGTTCAGCTGGACCTGCTTGCCCGTGAGCTTCTCGAGCTCACCGCGGATGCGGTCGGCCTCGGCGCCGCGGCGGCCGATGACGATGCCCGGACGAGCGGTGTGGATGTCCACCCGCACGCGGTCCCGGGTCCGCTCGATCTCGACCTTGGAGATGCCGGCCCGCTCCATGCCCTTGCTGAGCAGCTTGCGGATCGCCACGTCCTCACCGACGTAGGACTTGTACAGCTTGTCGGCGTACCAGCGGGACTTGTGGTCCGTGGACACGCCCAGACGGAAGCCGTTCGGGTTGATCTTCTGGCCCATCAGGCACCCTTCCCGTTCTTCTTCTTCGCGGCGACGACATCGGCCGGCTGGACGGCCAGCGTGATGTGGCTGGTCCGCTTGTTGATGCGGGTGGCGCGACCCTGGGCGCGGGGACGCCAGCGCTTCATGGTCGGACCCTCGTCGACCATCGCCACCGAGACGACCAGGTCGTCGGCGTCGAGGCCCTCGGTGGTCTCGGCGTTGGCGACAGCCGACTCCAGGACCTTCAGGACGGTCGCGGCCGCGGCCTGCGGCGCGAAGGACAGCGTGGCGTGCGCCTCGCCCACGGGAAGACCGCGGACCAGGTCGACGACGCGGCGCGCCTTCATCGGGGTGATGCGCGTGAACCGCGCGGTCGCGAAGGCACCGGGCTGGTCACCCAGCACCGACTCGCGACGGGCGCTCGTGCGCGTGCGCTCGGTGGTGCTCATCGACGGCGTCCCTTCCGGTCTTCCTTGACGTGACCCTTGTAGGTGCGGGTGGGAGCGAACTCGCCCAGCTTGTGGCCGACCATGGAGTCGGACACGAAGACCGGGACGTGCTTGCGACCGTCGTGCACCGCGATCGTGTGACCGATCATCGCCGGCACGATCATCGAGCGGCGCGACCAGGTCTTGATGACGTTGTGCGAGCCCTTCTCGTTCTCGGCGTCCACCTTCTTCATGAGGTGGTCGTCGACGAAGGGGCCCTTCTTCAGGCTGCGAGGCATGTCAGTTACTTCCTACCCTTACCGGTCTTGCGGCGACGGATGATCTGGGCGTCGGAGGCCTTGCGCTTGCGCGTGCGGCCCTCGGGCTTGCCCCAGGGGGAGACCGGGTGGCGACCACCGGAGGTCTTGCCCTCACCACCACCGTGCGGGTGGTCCACCGGGTTCATGACGACACCGCGGACGGTCGGGCGCTTGCCCTTCCAGCGCATGCGGCCGGCCTTGCCCCAGTTGATGTTGGACTGCTCGGCGTTGCCGACCTCGCCGACGGTGGCGCGGCAGCGCACGTCGACGAAGCGCATCTCGCCCGAGGGCATGCGCAGCGTCGCGCGGGAGCCCTCGCGGGCGACCAGCTGGGCGCTGTTGCCGGCCGAGCGGGCGATCTTCGCGCCGCCGCCGGGCCGCAGCTCCACGCAGTGGATGGTGGTACCGACGGGGATGTTGCGCAGCGGCAGGTTGTTGCCGGGCTTGATGTCGGCACCGACGCCGGACTCCACGCGGGTGCCCTGGGCCAGGTCCTTCGGCGCGATGATGTAGCGCTTCTCGCCGTCGGCGTAGTGCAGCAGCGCGATGCGGGCGGTGCGGTTGGGGTCGTACTCGATGTGAGCGACCTTGGCCGGCACGCCGTCCTTGTCGTAGCGGCGGAAGTCGATGATCCGGTAGGCACGCTTGTGGCCACCGCCCTGGTGGCGGGTGGTGATCCGGCCCTGGTTGTTGCGGCCGCCCTTCTTGGGCAGCGGCACCGTCAGGGACTTCTCCGGCGTGGTCCGGGTGATCTCGACGAAGTCGGCGACCGACGAGCCACGACGGCCCGGGGTGGTCGGCTTGTACTTGCGGATAGCCATTGTCTGTTTCCTCAGTCCTCGCCCGGTCAGCCGACCTGGCCGAAGATGTCGATGCGGTGACCCTCGGCCAGGCTGACGATCGCGCGCTTGGTGTCCTTGCGCTTGCCCATGCCGTAGCGGGTGCGACGGGCCTTGCCGTTGCGGTTCAGGGTGTTCACCGAGGTGACCTTGACGTTGAAGATCTTCTCGACCGCGATCTTGATCTCGGTCTTGTTGGCGTCGGGCCGCACGATGAAGGTGTACTTGTTCGCGTCGAGCAGGCCGTAGCTCTTCTCGGACACGACCGGCGCGATCAGGACGTCGCGGTGGTCCTTGTGCAGGGTGCTCACTTGCTGGCCTCCTTCTCGGTCGTGCCGGCGCCCACGAACGCGTCGTACGCGCCCTTGGTGAAGACCACGTCGTCGGAGGCGAGCACGTCGTAGGTGTTGATCTGGTCGACGGCCACGATGTGCACCTCGGGCGCGTTGCGCAGCGAGAGCCAGGTGACGGAGTCGGTGCGCTCGAGGACCACGAGGAACTTCGCGCGCTCGCTCAGCCCGGCCAGGGCGGCGAGGCCCGCCTTGGTGGAGGGCTTGTCACCCTCGACGAGCGCCTCCACGACGTGGATGCGGCCGTGCTGGGCGCGGTCGGAGAGCGCACCGCGCAGGGCGGCGGCCTTCATCTTCTTGGGGGTCCGCTGGTCGTAGCTGCGCGGCTGCGGGCCGTGCACGGTGCCACCACCGGCGAACTGCGGGGCGCGGGTCGAGCCCTGGCGGGCGCGACCGGTGCCCTTCTGCTTGTAGGGCTTCTTGCCACCACCGCGGACGTCGCCGCGGGTCTTGGTGGCGTGCGTGCCCTGGCGGGCGGCGGCCTGCTGCGCGACGACGACCTGGTGGATCAGCGGCACGTTGACCGCGACGTCGAAGATCTCGGCGGGCAGGTCGACCTTGACGGTCTTGACCGACATGCTCAGGCCTCCTTGCCAGAAGTAGTGACGGAGCTCTTGGCGGCGGAGCGGAGGACCACGAGACCGCCCTTGGGGCCGGGGACGGCACCCTTGAGCAGGATCAGGCCCTTCTCGGCGTCGACCGCGTGCACGGTGATGTTCTGGGTGGTGACGGTGTCGTTACCCATGCGGCCGGCCATCCGGACGCCCTTGAACACGCGACCGGGGGTCGCGCAGGCGCCGATGGAACCGGGCTTGCGGTGGTTGCGGTGCGCACCGTGCGAGGCGGAGACACCGGCGAAGCCGTGACGCTTCATCGTGCCGGCGAAGCCCTTGCCCTTGCTGGTGCCGGTGACGTCGATCTCCTCGCCGGCGGCGAAGGTGTCGACGGCCAGCTCCTGGCCGACGGTGTACTCACCGGCGGAGGCGGTGCGGATCTCGACCACGTGGCGGCGCGGGGTCGTGCCGGCCTTGGCGAAGTGCCCGGCGGACGGCTTGGTGACCTTGCGGCCCTCGATCTCGCCGAAACCGATCTGGACGGCGTTGTAGCCGTCGACCTCGGGGGTGCGGACCTGGGTGACCACGTTGGTCGCCGCGGCGACGACGGTCACGGGGACGACCTTGTTGTTCTCGTCCCAGAGCTGGGTCATGCCGAGCTTGGTGCCCAGCAGGCCCTTCACGTTGCGTTCGAAAGTCATGTCGTCTGACCTCAGAGCTTGATCTCGATGTCGACGCCCGCCGGGAGGTCCAGGCGCATGAGCGAGTCGACGGTCTTCGGCGTGGGGTCGATGATGTCGATGAGGCGCTTGTGGGTGCGCATCTCGAAGTGCTCGCGGGAGTCCTTGTACTTGTGGGGCGAGCGGATGACGCAGTACACGTTCTTCTCGGTCGGCAGCGGCACCGGGCCGGCGACCTTGGCACCCGTGCGGGTGACGGTGTCCACGATCTTGCGCGCCGAGGTGTCGATCACCTCGTGGTCATAGGCCTTGAGCCTGATGCGGATCTTCTGTCCCGCCATAGGTCTCTCTCGTCCTTCTTCGTCAGTCCTGCCGCGTGCGTGTCCCGGGACGTCCTCGGGCTTGAGTCGGTCCCGCCCTGGCTCCACCCCCACTGCGGCCGACCCCCGCGGTCGGGCGTGTCGTACATCTTGAACAGACGTCCGCGCACGCCTCAGGACCGGGATCCTGCTGCTGTGTGCTTGTGGTGGCACCCGATGGTTCATCGGGCTGATCGGGTCTCGGCTCACATCGCTGCGAGTTCCACGCATCTCTGCGAGGGATGGTGGCCGCACGCGCGACGACTGAGAGCATCTACACCAGTTGGTGCGGGAGACACGATTCAGAAGTCAAGGTGTGGCACACCCCGGCGACCCGCCGGAGCAACCGGACTATCTTGGCAGACACCCCCGCCTCGAACAAATTCGAGACCGCACCCGGGTCCGCAGCGGTCCCACGCGGTGCTCCGCCCCTCCCCCAGGAGTCTCCATGATCATCGACGTGCCTGCCGGCAAGGACCCCCTGACCTACGTGTGGGGCGAGCTGGTCCCGGGGATCGGGCCGGCCGCTGCCGCCTTCTCCGCAGCCGTCTACGCGCACTCCACCCTGGCGCTGCGCGAGTTCGAGGCCGCCCGCCTGACCATCGCCCGGGTCAACGGCTGCCTGTTCTGCCTGGACCACCGCACCGAGCGCGACGGCGAGAAGGTCGACAGCGGGTTCTTCGACGAGGTGAGTGCCTGGCGGTCCAGCTCCACGCTGGAGCCCCGGGTCGCCCTGGCCGCGGAGTACGCCGAGCGGTTCGCCACCGAGCACCACCGTCTCGACGAGGAGTTCTGGGCCCGGTTCAAGGCGGCGTACTCCGACCGGGAGCTGGTGGAGCTGTCCATGTGTCTGGGCTCGTGGATCGCCTTCGGCCGGCTCAACCGCGTCACCGGTCTCGACGAGGTGTGCACCCTCCCCTCCCACGTGCCCGGGGCCTCGCGTTGACAGGTCGGCTCCCCGTCCCTGTCGGTCCGCGGGCCTAGCCTGGTCGGATGCACGCCCCGGACCCCGCCCACGACCTGTGGGACTTCGACGACCCGGTCGCGTCCGAGGCACGGTTCCGTGAGGCCGCCGCGCAGGCCCTCTCCCCCGCGCGCGAGGTGCTCCTGAGCCAGGTCGCTCGGGCGCTGGGGCTGCAGCAGCGCTACGACGAGGCGCACGCCGTGCTCGACGGCCTCGGCGAGCCGTTACCGGAGGTCGGCGTGCGACGGCTCCTCGAACGCGGCCGGTTGCTCCGCTCGGCCGGTGAGCCGGAGGCGTCACGGCCCGCCTTCGCCGAGGCGGTCGCGCTCGCACGGGGCGCGGGGCTGGAGGCCCTGGAGATCGACGCGATGCACATGGTCGCGCTGGTCGCGCCGCTGGAGGAGCAGGTGCCGGCGACGCAGCGTGCTCTCGCCCGGGCGCGCGAGTGCCACGACACCCGGGCGCGCGACTGGGACGCCTCGCTGCTCAACAACCTCGGTATGGCCCACGTCGAGCGGGGTGACTGGAGGGCGGCCCTGGCCGCCTTCGACGCGGCCATGACCGCGCGGGCCCGCATCGGCGAGGACGAGCGGACCAGGGTGGCCCGCTGGATGGTCGGCTGGGCGCTGCGCAACCTCGGACGCATCGACATGGCGCTCGACGTGCAGCAGGCGCTGAAGGAGGACCTCGACGAGCTCGGCCTCGAGGACCCCTACGTCGACGAGGAGCTGGCGCTGCTGGAGTCGCTGATGGCGAACATCGACGACCTCGAGCGGCCTCGACCCGAAGCGTCCGACGACGACTGACGCCGGCCGCTCAGACGCGGCGGTAGAGCAGGTCGGTGATCTCGCGGCCCACCGCGAGCCCCTTGCGCTCGAACTTCGTCACCGGGCGGTCCGACCACCGCTCGACACGGCCGCCCTCGAGGCCTGGCTCGGCGTCGAGGGTCTCGAGCATGTGCTCGGCGTACGGCGCCCAGTCGGTCGCCAGGCGCCACACCCCGCCCGGGCGCAGCCGGGAGGCGACCAGAGCCGCGAACTCCGGCTGGACCAGGCGACGCTTGTGGTGGCGCGCCTTCGGCCACGGGTCGGGGAAGAACGTCCACAGCTCCTCCAAGCCCGCCGGAGCCACCAGGTGCTCCAGCGACCAGACGGCGTCGACGGAGCAGAACCGGACGTTGTCCGCCCCGGCGGCCGCGACCTCGGCGAGCGAGGCGGCGACACCGGGACGCCAGACCTCCAGGGCCAGCACGTTGCACTCCGGGCGGGCCGCGGCCAGGATGCCGGTCGCCTCGCCGACGCCGCAGCCGATCTCCACGACCAGCGGGGCGGTGCGGCCGAACGCCTCGGTGAGGTCGAACCCGGGCTGGTCGACCTCCTCGTCGGGGATCACCCAGTGCTCCGCGTGTGCGTCCCACGCCTGCTGCTGGCTGGGGGTGAACCTGCTCCCCCGGCGGGAGTAGCTGAGCACCTCACGCATCCGGCGACCGTCCTCGGTCAGCTTCTGGTGCGGCCGCGCAGGCGGGACCTGGTGGTTCACGGTGCTCCTGTTCGGGGTGGGTCAGCACGCACCTCGGCCCCGGACCTGCGACAGGTCCGGGGCCGAGGTGGTGGTGCGGGTGGTGCCGGTCAACGACCGGCGGGGATCACTTCGTGATCTTGGTGACGCGGCCGGCGCCGACGGTGCGGCCACCCTCGCGGATCGCGAACCGCAGGCCCTCGTCCATGGCGATCGGCTGGATCAGCTCGACCGCCATCTCCGTGTTGTCACCCGGCATGACCATCTCGGTGCCCTCGGGGAGGGTCACGACGCCGGTCACGTCCGTGGTGCGGAAGTAGAACTGCGGGCGGTAGTTGTTGAAGAACGGCGTGTGACGGCCGCCCTCGTCCTTCGAGAGGATGTAGACCGAGGCCTCGAAGTTGGTGTGCGGGGTCGTGGTGCCCGGCTTGGCCAGGACCATGCCGCGCTCGACGTCCTCGCGCTTGGTGCCGCGGAGCAGCAGACCGACGTTCTCACCGGCCTGGCCCTCGTCGAGCAGCTTGCGGAACATCTCGACACCGGTGACGGTGGTCTTGGCGGAGGTGTCGCGGATACCGAGGATCTCGATCTCCTCACCCACCTTGACGATGCCGCGCTCGATACGACCGGTGACGACGGTGCCACGACCGGTGATCGTGAAGACGTCCTCGACGGGCATGAGGAACGGCTTGTCGGTGTCGCGCTCGGGCTGCGGGATGTAGGAGTCCACCGCGTCCATGAGCTCGCCGATCGAGTCGGCCCACTTCTGGTCGCCGTTGAGGGCCGGGAAGGCCGCCACGCGCACGACGGGGACGTCGTCGCCGGGGAACTCGTACTCCGAGAGGAGCTCGCGCACCTCCATCTCGACGAGCTCGATGAGCTCCTCGTCGTCGACCATGTCGCACTTGTTCAGGGCGACGACCAGGGCGGGCACGCCGACCTGGCGGGCGAGCAGCACGTGCTCACGGGTCTGCGGCATCGGGCCGTCGGTGGCGGCGACCACGAGGATCGCGCCGTCCATCTGGGCCGCGCCGGTGATCATGTTCTTGATGTAGTCGGCGTGACCGGGGCAGTCGACGTGGGCGTAGTGACGCGCCTCGGTCTGGTACTCGATGTGGGCGATCGAGATGGTGATGCCGCGCTGGCGCTCCTCGGGGGCCTTGTCGATGGAGTCGAAGGGCGACTCCTCGTTGAGGTCCGGGTGCTTGTCGTGCAGCACCTTCGAGATCGCCGCGGTCAGCGTGGTCTTGCCGTGGTCGATGTGACCGATGGTGCCGATGTTGACGTGCGGCTTGTTCCGCTCGAACTTCGCCTTAGCCACTGGGGGCTCCTCCTGGTGTGGTTGTTACTTGACTCGTGGTTGAACTACGTGGTGCCGAGGGCTGGGACTACTCGCCCCGTGCCTTCTTGACGATCTCGTCGGCGATGTTCGAAGGAACCTCGGCGTACGAGTCGAACTCCATCGAGTACGACGCCTGGCCCGAGGTCTTCGACCGCAGGTCACCGACGTACCCGAACATCTCCGACAGCGGCACGAGGGCGGACACGACGAGGTCGCCGTGGGACTCCTCCTGCGCCCGGACCTGACCGCGGCGGGAGTTGATGTCGCCGATGACGGTACCCAGGAACGACTCCGGGGTGGTCACCTCGACGGCGAACATCGGCTCCAGCAGCACGGGCTTGGCCATGCGGGCGGCCTCCTTGAAGGCCTGGTTGCCGGCGATCTTGAACGCGAGCTCCGAGGAGTCCACGTCGTGGTAGGCGCCGTCCTCGAGGGTGACCTTGACGTCCACCATCGGGTAGCCGGCGAGCACGCCGAACTGCAGCGCGTCCTGTGCACCCTGGTCGACCGAGGGGATGTACTCCTTCGGGACGCGACCACCGGTGACGGCGTTGACGAACTCGTAGCCGGCGCCGGTACCGGTCTCGGGGTCGATGTTCGGCTCGATCGACATGACGACCTTGGCGAACTGACCCGAACCACCGGTCTGCTTCTTGTGGGTGTAGGAGTGACCCTTGACCTCGCGACGGATGGTCTCGCGGTAGGCGACCTGCGGCTTGCCGACGGTGGCCTCGACCTTGAACTCCCGCTTCATGCGGTCGACCAGGATCTCCAGGTGCAGCTCGCCCATGCCGGCGATGATGGTCTGGCCGGTCTCCTCGTCGGTCTTGACGACGAAGGTCGGGTCCTCCTCGGCCAGGCGCTGGATGGCGACACCCAGCTTCTCCTGGTCCGACTTGGTCTTCGGCTCGATGGCGACCTCGATCACCGGGGCCGGGAAGGTCATCGACTCCAGGACCACCGGGTTGGAGGAGTCCGAGAGCGTGTGACCGGTCTTGGTGTCCTTCAGACCCATGACGGCGACGATCTGACCGGCGCCGACCGAGGCGATCTCCTCACGCTTGTTGGCGTGCATCTGGTAGACCTTGCCGATCCGCTCCTTGCGGCCGTTGCTGGAGTTCAGCACGGTGCCGCCGGCCTCCATGATGCCGGAGTAGACGCGGACGAAGGTCAGCTTGCCCAGGTGCGGGTCGGAAGCGATCTTGAACGCCAGCGCGGCCAGCGGCTCCTCGGTCGAGGGCTTGCGGGTGATCTCGTTCTCCGGGATCTCCTCGACGTTCGGCTTGTGGCCGGTGATGCCCTCGACGTCGATCGGGGAGGGCAGGTAGTCGACGATCGCGTCGAGCAGGGGCTGGACGCCCTTGTTCTTGAACGCGGTGCCGGTGAGGATCGGGTTCAGCTTGTCGGCCAGGGTCGCGCGACGGATCGCGGCCTTGAGCTCCTCGACGGTGAACTCCTCGCCCTCGAGATACTTCTCCATGACCTCGTCATCGGCCTCGGAGAGGGTCTCGAGCAGCTTCTCGCGGTACTCCTCGACCTTGTCGGCCATGTCGGCCGGGATCTCCTCGACGACGTAGTCCTCGCCCTGGGCGGTCTCGCCGCGCCAGACCTTGGCGTTCATCTCGACGAGGTCCACGACACCGATGAAGTCGCCCTCGGCGCCGATCGGCAGCTGGAGGACCAGCGGGGTCGAGTTGAGCTTGTTCACGATCGAGTCGACCACGCGGTAGAAGTCCGCGCCGGTGCGGTCGAGCTTGTTGACGAAGCACATCCGCGGGACGGCGTACTTGTTGGCCTGGCGCCACACGGTCTGCGACTGCGGCTCCACGCCGGCCACGCCGTCGAACACGGCGACGGCGCCGTCGAGGACGCGCAGCGAGCGCTCGACCTCGACGGTGAAGTCGACGTGACCGGGGGTGTCGATGATGTTGATCTGGTGCTTCTTCCACCAGCAGGTGGTCGCAGCAGAGGTGATCGTGATGCCACGCTCCTGCTCCTGCTCCATCCAGTCCATCGTGGCAGCGCCGTCGTGGACCTCACCGATCTTGTAGGAGATACCGGTGTAGAACAGGATGCGCTCGGTGGTGGTCGTCTTGCCGGCGTCGATGTGCGCCATGATGCCGATGTTGCGGACCTGCTTGAGGTCGGTGGTGATGTCGACAGCCACGTTTAGTCGCGTTCCTTAGGTCGAGGGGGTGCGGGGTGTGAGCGGGGCGGCGCGCCGGTCGGCGGCCACCCCGCCCGAGGTCACCAGCGGTAGTGGGCGAAGGCCTTGTTGGACTCGGCCATCTTGTGGGTGTCCTCGCGCTTCTTCACCGCGGCACCGAGGCCGTTGGAGGCGTCGAGGATCTCGTTCATCAGGCGCTCGGACATCGTCTTCTCGCGACGGTCCTGGGCGTAGCCGACGAGCCAGCGCAGCGCGAGCGTGGTGCCGCGCGTGCCCTTGACCTCGATCGGGACCTGGTAGGTCGCACCGCCGACGCGGCGGGACTTGACCTCGATGGCCGGCTTGACGTTGTCCAGCGCGCGCTTGAGCGTCACGACCGGGTCGGTGCCGGTCTTCTCGCGGCAGCCCTCGAGGGCGCTGTAGACGATGCGCTGCGCGACCTGCTTCTTGCCGTCCTGCAGCACCTTGGAGACGAGCTGGGTGACCAGCTGCGACCCGTAGACCGGGTCGACGTCGATCGGCCGCTTCGGAGCGGGGCCCTTGCGCGGCATGTCAGCTCTTCTCCTTCTTCGCGCCGTAGCGGCTGCGAGCCTGCTTGCGGTTCTTGACACCCTGGGTGTCGAGGGTGCCGCGGATGATCTTGTAGCGGACGCCGGGGAGGTCCTTCACACGGCCGCCGCGCACGAGCACGATCGAGTGCTCCTGGAGGTTGTGGCCCACGCCGGGGATGTAAGCGGTGACCTCGACGCCGCTGGACAGGCGCACACGGGCGACCTTGCGCAGGGCGGAGTTCGGCTTCTTGGGCGTGGTGGTGTAGACGCGGGTGCAGACGCCGCGGCGCTGCGGAGATCCCTTCAGGGCAGGCGTCTTGTTCTTCGACACCTTGTCCTGGCGGCCCTTGCGGACCAGCTGGTTGATGGTGGGCACCTGGTGGTTCCCCTTCTTTTCCTCTTCTCACTGCGCAGCGATCTGCTCCGCAGGGTGTGACGGCGGCCGGACGTGCTCCGCCGTGCGTGCCGGGTGGTGCTGCTCAACCCGCGTTGCTCGCCCCCGAGGTCGGGCGTGTCGCCCTCAGCACGGTGCCGCCCCGATCCCGGGGAGGCGGTGGACAGTGCGTGGCGGCCGATGCCGGGCCTGTTTCCGGCAGCTACTTCCGCGCACGCGCAACGGCCTGGTCGTCCCAGACACGAGGAATGAGGCTACCCGGCGCCCGCAGGGCGGTCAAAACCCGACGAAGGCCCAGGAACAGGGCCGCGGACAGCAGCGTCCCGACCACCGTAGCGGCCCCTCCGACCAGCAGGGTCCAGCGGGCTCCCCAGGTCTCCCCCACCCAGCCGATGAAGGGCGCGCCGAGCGGGGTCCCGCCGATGAAGATCATCATGTACAGCGCCATCACGCGACCACGCATCACCGGGTCGGTGTGCAGTTGCAGGTGGGCGTTGGCACTGGTGATCATCGTCAGCGCGGCCAGGCCGAGCAGCGGGCACAGCAGCGCGAAGGTTAGGTACGACGGAGCGAGCCCGGCCACCATCTCCAGCGCCCCGAACGCCACCGCCGCCCCCACGACCAGCCGGTGCCGCACGTGCGGGCGCCGGGCGGCCATCAGCGACCCGGCCAGCGAGCCGACCGCCAGGAACGTGCCGAGCAGGCCGTACTCGGTCGGGCCGCGCCCGAACACCTCGGTGGCCATCAGCGCGCTGGTCATCTGGAAGTTCAGCCCGAAGGTGCCGGCGAAGAACACGATGCCGAGGATCAGCAGCAGGTCGGGCCGACCCCTGACGTAGGCGACGCCCTCGCGGACCTGGCCGGGTCGCCGCGGCACCCGGTCGGGGGTGCGCAGGGCCGCCCCGTCCAGTGCGCGCAGGGTGAGCACGGGAGCGGCGTACGAGAGGCCGTTGAGGAGGATGACCCAGCCGGTGCCGACGGCTCCGGCGCCGAACGCGGCGATCAGGAGGCCGGCCAACGCCGGGCCGATGATGCGCGCGGTGTTGAAGCTGGCGGAGTTGAGCCCGACGGCGTTGGTCAGGTCGTCGGGTCCGACGATCTCGGAGACGAAGGACTGGCGGGCCGGGGCGTCGAAGGCGGAGGCCACGCCGAGCACCAACGCGAGCACGTAGACGTGCCAGATCTGCACCTGGCCGGTGACCGCGAGGAGCCCCAGCACGACGGCGGGGACGGCCATGGCGACGTTGGTGACCTGCAGCAGCCAGCGCTTGGGGACGCGGTCCGCGACCACGCCCGCCAGCGGGGAGAGCAGCAGGAACGGGAGGAACTGCAGCCCCGTGACCACGCCGAGGGCCGCGCCCGAGCCGGTGAGCACCAGCACCAGCCAGTCCTGGGCCACCCGCTGCATCCAGGTGCCGACGTTGGACACCAGGGCACCGGCGGCGTAGCGCCGGTAGTTGGCGTTGGACAGGGCGCGGAACGTGGGGCTCAGGTCGTCGCCTCCGGGACTGGGCGGGAAGGGTGTCGACCGGTCAACAACGTGTCGGGGTCAACCATTCCCGGCCCCCGGTCGACCGGGGGCCGGGTCTCAGGTGAGCCAGGCGGTGATCGGGTCGATGGCGAAGTAGACGACGAACAGCGCGGCCACCACGAGCAGCAGCGGGTGGAGCGCGCGGGCCTTGCCCAGGACCAGCTTGATCAGCACGTAGGAGACGAACCCGGCGCCGATGCCGACGGTGATCGAGTAGGTGAACGGCATCAGCACGATCGTGAGGAACGCGGGGATCGCGATCTCGAGGTCGGCCCAGTCGACTCCGGTGACCTGCTGCATCATCAGGAAGCCCACGAGGACCAGCGCCGGGACGGCCGCCTCGGACGGGATCGCGCTCACGATCGGCGCGAAGAAGGTCGAGAGCAGGAACAGCAGACCGGTGACCACCGAGGCCAGACCGGTGCGCGCACCCTCGCCGACGCCCGAGGCCGACTCGATGTAGGAGGTGTTGGACGACACCCCGCCCAGGCCACCGGCGATCGCGGCGACGGAGTCGACGACCAGGATCCGCTCGGTGTGCGGCGGGACCCCCTCGGCGTCGTTGAGGCCGGCCTCCGCACCGATGGCGGTCATCGTGCCCATGGTGTCGAAGAAGTCGGCGAGCATGAGCGAGAAGACGAGCAGGATCGCACCGATCACCCCGACGGCCCCGGCGGAGAAGGCCCCGAACAGGTCGACCCGGAACAACGTGCCGAAGTCGGGCACGTCCACGATGCCGTCGAAGGTCGGGACGGTCAGGCCCCATCCGCCGGGGTTGCTCTCCACGTCACGGGCGCCGAGGTCCAGGGCCGCCTCGAGCAGGAAGGCGCCCAGGGTGGTCACCGCGATGGCCAGCAGGATCGCGCCCTTGACCCGGCGCACCCACAGGGCGATGAGAAGCAGCAGGCCGAGGCTGAACACCAGGACCGGCCACCCCGACAGCTGCCCGGTGGCGCCCAGCTGCACCGGCGTACCGGCACCGGGACGGACGAAGCCCGCGTCGACGAACCCGATCAGCGCGATGAAGAGGCCGATGCCGACCGAGATCGCGACCTTGAGCTGGTTGGGGACGGCGTGGAAGACCGCGCTGCGGAAGCCGGTGAGCACCAGGACGAGGATCACCACGCCCTCGAGCACCACCAGGCCCATCGCCGCCTCCCAGGTGGAGACCGTGGCGATCGAGAACGCCACGAAGGCGTTGAGGCCGAGCCCGGCGGCCAGGGCCAGCGGGAACTTGGCGACCGAGCCCATCAGGATCGTCAGGACGCCCGCCACCAGGGCGGTGCCGGCCGCGACGGCCGGCAGGTTCGGCTCGGAGCCCCCGCCGAGGTAGGCCCCGGTGGAGTCCGGGACCAGCCCGAGGATCAGGGGGTTCAGCACGATGATGTAGGCCATCGTCAGGAACGTGACGACCCCGCCGCGGACCTCACGGGCCACGGTCGAGCCGCGGGCGGTGATCTCGAAGTATCGGTCGAGGGCGCTGGGGGCGTGGGGGCTGCTGGTGGTCCCGGGGGTGCTCACGGAGGCACACCCAACCAGACCCTCCCGGCGGGCGTCGAGACGGGCCGTGACGACGGCTACAGTCGCGGTCGTGGACCTGCGCGACGAGCAGCCGACCCAGCACGAGATCGGCAACCGGACCTTCCTGGTCGCCGACGTCGACCCGCTCGACGTCGACGGGGTGCGGACCGTGTCGGTGGGCTCGGGGATGTTCCTGCTCGGCTTCTTGGCGCTGCTCCCGTTCTACGGCTCGCTGGAGGAGAACGGCCGCACCTGGTGGCTGTGGATGTGCCTGACCGGCTTCGCGCTCGGGCTCTTCGGCGTGGAGTACTGCCGGCGCCGCCGCGCCGCCCGCGACCGGATGCGCGAGGACGGGGAGTGAGCACTCCCCCGTCCCT
>NZ_LUPI01000033.1:0-47489 GCF_001627265.1 Nocardioides sp. REDSEA-S30_B4
TCCCAACCTCAACACCGGCTCTTCGGATCGGCCACTCCGGGGCCCGTCACGCCCCAGCCTAGAACGCCCCTGCCAGCCGTGTCTTGACACAGAGGGGAGACATGGGCGTGCACAAGGGAAGCGGCCGCGGGGGAGTGCCGGCGCCTGTACCTCTCGCCGTGCCCGGGATGCGACGAGGGCTCCGGCGACGCCGGAGCCCTCGTACTCGAACCTGTTGAGGTCGAGCCCTACGTGCACACGTGACTAAATGTCGTAGTAGTGACTGACTGACCCATGCTGACCTGCGCAGACTCTAGGAGATCTTGGTTACTTGTACCACGCTTGTAACGGAGGGCGGTTCCTTCTCGGGCGGCGCCGGGTTGGCGTCGTCATCGATGGTTGCACCCCGAGGCGCGAATCTAGTTCGAACAGGGTGTCCGCCATCAGAAGGCGGCACCTACGTAGCGTTCGATCAGTTCTCGCTCGGTGGTGGGGTCGTCCACGGGCCAAGTGATCATGCTGAGTACGACTCGAATGAGCCATTCGGCGCCGAGATCGTGTTCTTCGCCGAGGTCCATCAGAGACGCAGCGAGACGGTTCAGCATTTCGGAGTGGGTGAAGTAGGTGTCGTCGAAAGCCGGGGGTGACTTGACGAACTCAGCCAGGGTGCGGTCGCTGCGAATCGCTTGGACTCCGGCAAGGATCGACTCGATGACCAGTTGTTTGCCCTGCATCCCGCGAGTCTGCGTTCGCACCTGTTCGACCACGGTAGTCGCGGCTAGGCCTACCAGTGTGTCCACAAGGCTGCGCTTGTTGCCCACGAACCGGTAGACGGTCGCGCGTGAGCACCCTGCTCTGCGGGCGACCTCTTCCAAGCTGAACGTCTTGGGACCGCGCTCGCGCAGGACGTCGCTGCCGGCTGCGTAGATGCGTTCCAGGGCGGCTTCCCTTCGACTGCCAGGAATGAGCCATGCGTCGGAATCTGGCATTTTGTACCCTGACGTTACTGAGCGATTTAGTCTCACGGTGAGACGATTGTAAGGCTAGCGAAGACCCCGGTCCCGGGCGGCCTGGTGGCCTCCAAGAGGCGGCGCGCTTGGTCTGAGACGGCCTCCCGATGACTCGTCCCCGCCAGGCGTCTCAGTCATTCAAGAGGCCTTGTGGGTGCACGTCTCCGCGGTTGAGGATTGCTCCTGAGACGGAGGATCGTGATGACAACCCGCACACGCACAGACGGTGCCCCTGACCTGTTCAAGGTGGTCGGCACTGCAGCATGGCTGAACTTCGAGGGTGCCGCGCGCACCGTGATCCGCGGCCGTCGCGGCTGGGTGGGGGCGGTCAATACCGACTACGATCCCTTGGATCCACGGACGGCGGCCCAGCCGCATGCGGCGTATCGACGCCTTCATGAGACGGGGCGGGTGCACTACAACCCGCGTCGGGCCATGTGGGTCCTCTCGCGCCTCGACGACGTCCGCGCCACACTGAGAGCCACCGACAAGGTGACCAGCAGTCAGGGGGTCACCCGGTTACGGATCCAGGCGCCGCTCGTCGTCCTCACTGACGGCGAGGAGCACGCCCGGCTACGCAAGCAGATACAGCCCATGTTCACCACAGGTGCGATGGCCTCCTGGCGCGCGATGGCGGAGAAGCTGGCCTCCGAGATGGTCGACGAACTCGTGCGTGCTCCCGGCTCGGACGTGATGACGACACTGGCCACTCCGCTACCGATGAGCCTGATCGCTCACATCATGGGTGTCTCCGATGGCGACTTCGACGACTTCCGCCGATGGTCGGAGACGACGGTGCGCATCATGGACGCGAATGCGACGCCGCTGGGCATCCGGCACGCACGAGATGCCGCGACAGGCCTGGCGTCCCTGCGGCGGTACTTCACCGAGCAGTTCGACGCTGGGAGGATTCGGGAGTCTGACTCGGCTCTCGGTCGACTCATGAACCACAGTGAGAACGGTGCTCTCACCGGCAACGACCTGTTCATGATCGCGATGCTGCTCCTCGTGGCTGGTAACGAGACCACGACGAACCTGCTGGGCGGGATGTTCGAGACGTTTGCTCGCAATCCGGAGGAGTACGACCGCGTTCGACAGGATCCTGGTCTGGTCCCGATGGCGATCGAGGAACACCTGCGGTTCTCCAGCCCCATCCAGAATCTGTACCGCTACACGCGCGCTGACTACGACATCGCCGGTGTCACCATCCCGCGAGGGTCCAGGGTGTTGCTGTCCTTCGGTGCTGCGAATCGGGACCCCGAGGCGTTCGAGGAGCCCGACACCTATCGGGCTGACCGCAACCCCAGGATGCACGTCGGGTTCGGGCACGGCGCACACCTGTGCGTCGGAGCACCGCTCGCTCGGATGGAGGCCCATGTCGTGCTCACCGAGCTCCTCGGTCGCGTCTCGAGGATCGAGCTGTCCGGTGACCCGACATGGTCGACCAACAGCTCGTTGCGCGGGCCCACCAGACTCCCCGTTCGACTGGTCACCACGTGATGCGCCTCGCCTGTCGCCGCTTCGCGGATAGCCCGCTCCGGTCGTAGACGTGGCGCCGAGTGCGCCGAGCTAAGGGCGGCCGCTCCCGCTCAGGACGGCCGACCCCCCTGGTCCGAGGCGCCCCACGTTGCGGAACTCGCTCGGCGACTGCCCGGTCCAGCGCTTGAAGGCGTGGGAGAAGTTCCCAGGATCGCCATAGCCGAGATCGACCGCGATCTGACTGATCGTCAGGGAGTGGTCGAGAAGCAGCACGATGGCTCTCTCGCGCAGCAGGGACTGTCGGACCTGACGGAATGTCGTGCCCTCGTCCTCGAGCCGTCTCTTCATGGTGCTGGTGGAGACGTCGAGGAGTGCGGCGATGTCCCGGCTGCTCGACCGTCCTGGGTCCTGCTCGAGCAGTCGTCGCACCCGCTCCGTCACGCTGGTGGCACTGGTACTGCGGTCGAGCATGCGGCGCAGCTCGGCGATGGCCAAGCCGTAGGCGACCGGGTCCGGGAACCGGCAGCGGACACGAAGGGCCTCGGCCGGCACGTCGATGAAGGACGTGTGCGCGTCGAAGTCCAACCGTTCGCTCATCAGGTCGGTGCGAGTCTCCACAACTCCGGGGGCAGGCCATGCCAGCTGCAACGTCACCCCTGGTAGCGGGCCGGCCAGCAGGTCGAGTAGTCGAAGCAGCGCCGCACCACCGTAGGTGATGACCAGGCAGTCGAGATCGGGATCGCCGGTCTGACCGCTCAGCCCCACTGTCAAGCCGTGCTCGCCCGGGTGGAAGTGAGGGCGAAGAGCGCCGGAGATCACGGGCAGATACCCCAGCAACTGGAAGATCTCGTCCACCGAGCCAGCGCTGACCAAGGGCAGGCTCAGCGGGCCGAACGAGGTCAGCTGGGCCTTCTCGGCGAAAGCGAGCCCGAGGTAGGTAGCACCGTCGGGGTCGAGGTCCGGGTAGACCTCGCGGAACCATCGGATGGGCACTTGCCGGTCGCGCTGTACCAGTTCGACCTCCGAAGTGCCCTGGAGTTCGATGATCCGACGGAAGTGCGCGACGGCGCTGGGCTCAAGCGCGTCGCTGTTGAGGAGCTGGACGAACGCCAGCGGAGGCACGCCGGGTTCGGGAACTCTCACTGCACCTCCTGAGCCGAAATCACAATATATTGACGTAGGTGACCATAGCCACAGCCTGACGGGGAGACACAGGATTGAGGGCCGGTCTACCAAGGAGTTTCTTCATGTCCGTTGTCACCTTCATCTCCCACGACGGGGAGAAGCACGAGACACCGCTGGAAGAGGGTGTCTCGCTGATGCAGGTCGCCGTCGACAACATGGTTCCTGGAATCGACGGGGACTGCGGCGGCGAAGCCGCCTGCGGTACGTGCCACGTGGTCGTCGAGGACGGATGGATCGACCAGGTCGGCCGTTCGGGTCCCGTGGAGGAAGAGATGCTCGCCATGAACCCCGAGCGCGAGCCGAATTCCCGGTTGTCGTGCCAGATGCGGTTGAGCGACAGCCTGGACGGCCTCGTCGTCCGGCTCCCCGAGTTCCAGCTGTGACTGTCGAGAGGAACATCGCACCATGACGACCCTGACCACCGTGACCGACGCCATGACCGAGCGAGCTCAGTCCATCGTCCCCATGAGCATGCAGATCCGCGGGGCGCACCTGTACGACCGGGCGCGTCGCTTCGTGACCCGTACCAACGGGCAGAAGATCTTCGTCGAGAAGCCGATCCCCCCCGTGGAGGAGGTTGCCCTGGTCGACATCGACCTGAGCAACCCGTTCCTCTATCGGCAGGGCAAGTGGCAGTCGTACTTCGAGCGGGTGCGCAACGAGGCTCCCGTCCACTTCCAGGCCAACAGCCCGTTCGGTCCCTTCTGGTCGGTCACCCGCCACGCTGACATCATCGCGGTCGACAAGGACCATGAGACGTTCTCGGCTGAGCCGTTCATCATCATCGGCGAGCCGCCGCGGTTCATGGATGTCGCCATGTTCATCGCCATGGACCCGCCCAAGCACGACCGGCAGCGCGCCGCCGTCCAGGGCGTCGTGGCTCCGAAGAACCTGCGCGAGATGGAGAGCCTGATCCGCTCGCGGGTCCAAGAGGTGCTGGACGACCTCCCGATCGGTGAGCCCTTCAACTGGGTCGACCGCGTCTCCATCGAGCTGACTGCGCGGATGTTGGCGACACTGCTGGACTTCCCCTACGAGCAGCGCCGCAAGCTCGTCGAGTGGTCGGACCTGGCCAGCTCCATGGAGCAGGCCAACGGCGGCCCCTCGGACAACGACGAGGTGTTCCGCGGATTCGTCGACGCAGCGCAGGGGCTGAGTGCTCTGTGGCGCGACAAGGAGGCGCGGCTGGCGGGGGGAGAAGAGCCTGGCTTCGACCTGATCACGATGCTGCAGCGCAACGAGGACACCAAGGACCTCATCGATCGTCCCATGGAGTTCCTGGGCAACCTCGTCCTGCTCATCGTGGGTGGCAACGACACGACGCGGAACTCCATGAGCGGTGGGATCCTCGCCATGAACCGGTTCCCGGACCAGTTCGAGAAGCTCAAGGCCAACCCGGACCTCATCCCCAATGCGGTCTCGGAGATCATCCGGTGGCAGACACCTCTGGCCTACATGCGGCGGGTCGCCAAGAAGGACACGGTGCTCAACGGACAGTTCATCCGCAAGGGCGACAAGGTCGTCATGTGGTACGCCTCGGGCAACCGTGACGAGCGAGTCTTCGACCGGCCCGACGACCTGATCATCGACCGCAGCAACGCACGCAACCACATCTCCTTCGGCTTCGGAGTCCACCGCTGCATGGGCAACCGGCTGGCGGAGATGCAGCTCAAGATCCTCTGGGAGGAGCTGCTGCCGCGCTTCGAGAAGATCGAGGTCGTCGAAGAGCCTGAGTACGTCCAGTCCAACTTCGTGCGCGGCATCAGCAGGCTGATGGTCACCCTGACGCCGAAGACCCAGGCGTGACCGAGGGGAGGGCGCTGGTCGTTGGCGCCAGCCACGCCGGTGTCCAGGTGGCCGCCGGCCTGCGGCAGCAGGGCTGGTCAGGAGAGGTCGTCGTGGTCGGCGACGAGCCAGCGCTGCCCTACCACCGTCCTCCCCTCTCCAAGGCCTACCTCGCCGGCACGAGCAGCCTGCAAGACCTCGCTCTGCGCAAGGCGGAGTTCTACGCCAAGCACGACATCCGCCTGGTGCAGTCGACGGTCACGCAGGTCGATCGTGCCGCGCAGCAGGTGGGGCTGAACGACGGCACCACGATGGGCTACACCCATCTCGCCCTGTGCACGGGTGGCCGGGTGCGCACCCTGGACGTGTCCGGTATCGACCTGCCCGGGGTGTTCTACCTTCGGACCTTCGCAGACGTCGAGTCGATCCGGGCCTTGGCGGCTTCCGGCAGCCACGCCGTCATCGTGGGCGGCGGGTACGTCGGCTTGGAGACAGCCGCGTCCCTGCGCGCTCTCGGCCTGGACGTGACAGTCCTGGAGGCCGCCGAGCGCGTGCTCGAGCGGGTCACAGCACCCGAGGTCTCGGCGTTCTACGAGCGGGTCCACCGCGACGCCGGCGTCGTGATCCGGACGGGCGCCCAGGTCAGCGCCATGGCCGGCGACCAACGCGTGCGTGAGGTGGTCCTGCGGGGTGGTGAGCGGATCCCGGCCGATCTCGTCGTCGTCGGGGTGGGCTTGGTTCCCAACACCGAGCTGGCAGCCGAGGCTGGCCTGTACGTCGAGAACGGGATCGTGATCGACGACCTGGCTCGCACCAGCGACCCCCGCATTGTCGCCGCCGGCGACTGTGCCAGTCACCGGATGGCTCGCTACGACCGCCTCGTGAGGTTGGAGTCCGTGCCCAGCGCCGGGGAGCAGGCGAAGACGGCCGCCGCGACACTGTGCGGCAAGGAGAGGCCGATCGCAGCGCTGCCTTGGTTCTGGTCCGACCAGTACGACCTCAAGCTGCAGATCGCGGGGTTGAATCTCGGCTACGACGAGCTTGTGCTGAGCGGCGACCCCTCTCGAGATCGCGACTTCACCTGCTACTACCTCCAGCAGGGACGGCTACTGGCCGCGGACTGCGTGAACCGACCGCGGGACTTCCTGAAGGCCAAGCAGCTGATCAGCCAGGGCCTCGGGGTCGACCGAGCCCAGCTCGAATCTGCCGCGGCCGCATCCTGACGACCCCTGTCCCCCGTCTTCCGGGTCCACCCGACGCGCTGGCCGACCGGCCGCGTCCCTGCCCCCGAACAGCTTCGATACCCAAGGAACCCCCATGCAGAGCACCATGATGAACGTCCCCCTCACCACCGCCGCTATCCTGCGGCACGGTTCGCGCGTGCACCCCACGGCCCGTGTCCGGACGATGCAGCCGGACGGCTCGGTCAAGGTCGGCACCTTCGCGGACGTCGCTCGCCGCTCGGCGCAGCTGGCTCAAGCCCTGCGCGACTGCGGCGTCACGGGCGACGAGCGGGTGGCGACCCTGATGTGGAACAACCAGGAGCACGTCGAGGCGTACTGTGCAGTGCCCTCGATGGGCGCGGTCCTGCACACTCTCAATCCCCGCTTGACCCCTGAGCAGCTGATCTACATCGCCAACCATGCCGACGACCGGGTGGTCATCGTCGACGGCACGCTGGCTCCCCTTCTGGGGGCGGTCCTGCCGCACCTCGCCGGAGTGCGCACGGTCGTGGTGACGGGCGCCGTCGACCTGGCGCCACTGCAGCGTGAGGGCCTCAACGTGGTGGCCTACGAGGAGTTCATCGCCGGCCGGCCGGAGACGTTCGACTGGCCGGAGCTCGACGAGTTCTCGGCCGCGGCCATGTGCTACACCTCTGGCACGACGGGCAACCCCAAGGGCGTTGCCTACAGCCACCGCTCGACGTACCTGCACTCGATGGCGGCATGTGCCGCCGACGGGCTGAGTGTTACCGGTGACGACGCGATCCTGGCAATCGTCCCGATGTTCCACGCCAACGCCTGGGGTCTGGTCTACGCAGCGCTGATCGCTGGAGCGGATCTGGTCATGCCTGACAGGTTCCTCCAGGCGGAGCCGTTGGTCCGCCTCATCGCCAGCGAGCGCCCCACGATCGCCGGCGCGGTGCCGACGATCTGGAACGACGTGCTCCACTACCTCGAGGCCAACCCCGGGTCTGACATCTCCTCGCTGGGGCTGGTGGCGTGCGGGGGGTCGGCTGTGCCGCTGCACCTGATGCAGATCTTCCAGGAGAAGTACGGCGTGCAGATCGTGCAGGCATGGGGGATGACCGAGACCTCGCCGCTGGCTGCCATCGCCCGGCCTCCGGCGTCGGTGAGCGAAGAGGAGCACTGGACGCTGCGCGCCTCCCAGGGCAGGCCCGTCGCGGGCGTCGAGCTGCGGCTGGTGGACGACGAGGGCAACGAGGTACCGCACGACGGTGAGTCGGTCGGGGAGATCCAGGTGCGCGGTCCGTGGATCACCGGGGCGTACGTCGGCGGTGAGGAGACGGACAAGTTCGACAACGGGTGGCTGCGGACCGGGGACGTCGGTCGCATGGACGATCGCAGCTTCATCACCCTGACCGACCGCACCAAGGACGTCATCAAGTCAGGCGGGGAGTGGATCTCGTCGGTGGAGCTCGAGCTGCTGCTCGCCGGTCACCCCGCCGTGCTGGAGGCAACAGTCATCGGTGTGCCGGACGAGAAGTGGCAGGAGCGCCCTCTCGCGGTGATCGTGACGCGGGAGGGCGCCGACGTGACCCCCTCGCAGCTGAGGGACTTCCTGGACGGCAAGGTGGCCAAGTGGTGGCTGCCCGAGCGGTGGTGCTTCGTGCCCGAGGTCCCCAAGACCTCGGTTGGTAAGTTCGACAAGAAGGTGCTCCGTGCCCAGCACGCAGCCGGCGCCCTCACGGTCGTGGATATCTGAACTGCACCCCCTTGGCGGCGAGATCTACGCGAACGTGAATGCGCGGGCGGCCGTCCCCACTCACGCAGCAAGGGTCTCGGCGACAGATCAGGGCGCTAGCACTGCCGTCAACACCAAGCAGCCACGACCACGGTCTGCCCCGGGTCTACTCATCGCTGCTGTCCTGGAGGCCGCGTGAGTGAAGCCCATGAGCGCAGGCACCCCGGAGGGCCATGACTCGGTTGGCCGTGACGATAATCCCGGTCACGGCGCCAACTGCCCATTGTGGCTCAGTTCCAAGTGGCGCAAGGCGAGGGCCACCTCGCTGCTCGTCGGCCCCAGATCGCGGCCGAGGAGGGTGGTCGCCTTCTGGAGCCGGTAGCGAATGGTGTTGCGGTGCACTGAGAGTTCAGCTGCCGTCCGATCGATGCTGCCGCCCAGAGCCAGATACCTCGCGACGGTCTTCCGGAGGCTGACCTCATGGACCGCATGGCCGGCCAAGTTGCCTAGTGTGCGCCGCATGAAGTCGTCCACCTCCTCGTTGCATCCGAGGAGCACGAGGGCTTCGTGATGAGCGTGGAGGAAGACGCCCCGCTTGTCGGGATGCACGATGTCCAGTGTCCTCCGAGCCAGTTGATGAGAGGACGCGAAACCAGCCAGCCCAGGTCTACTCGGCCCTACAAGGACACGCAGATCGCCAACAGGGCTGTTGGACAGCGTCAGCTCCGCGTCGGGGGTCAGCTGTCGACTGGTCGAAGTCCACATCCAGGCCTGACGGCCGCCCGGACGCACTACCAGCGGCGGCCGCAGCCCCGCCTCCGCCGCCAGATGTCGGCACGATTCCTCGAGCGACTCGACAGCATCCTGCTCCTCGCCGGCTGCCAGGATGAAGGCAGTGTGGTACCCCGTCATGGGATATCCCCCCAGCTCGGCAGAGAGTCGCCGGATGTCCAGCGCCTCTCCGTCCAGCACCCGTGACACCGTTTCCATCCAGCGCGCGTTCTGCCCGATCTCAATGCGACGGCGCGCCTCGTGGTAGATCCGACTGGTCTCGTTGATGGAGCGATCGATCCAGTCGGACGCTCGCTCCCACAGGAAAATCAGCAGTTCTGTCCGCTCGGATCGGGCATCGTCGATCTCGGCGATCAGATCTGTGACATAGCCCCACGTGCTCTGCTGTGCGATGCGGTATACGCGATTGAGGGTCTCGAGCGGGAGCGACGTCTGTGCCGATTCGCGCGCGATGTGTACGGCGGTAGGAACCAGGACGAAGGCCGTTTGCGGCTGCGTCAGTTGGTCGAGGAAGCCGGTCCAGTGTTCGCGGATCGCTGCTTCGATCCCCTCGGGCAGGCCGGGTCGGGAAGCCAGTTCCGGGACCTCCTCCAGGATCGTGTAGGCGGTGCGCTCCACCCAAGCCTCAACCTGGCTGGCGCTCGACTCTTCGAGGACAAAGAGTGTCACCCATTCCTCGACCCACGGCAGTGGACGTGTCGGCATCTGGCTCCTGTGGTCGAGTCGACGGCTTAAGAACCGCCATGATTGTGCAAAGATACAAGAACTAGTTACGCGTTGGGCATCATTGACGAGACATACGCCCCGCCCTCTCTGTGTAATCGCGGTCACATCGTGAATCGGAAGGGTGAGCGCATGGGGATGCGGGGTGGACCTGCCGCGACAGAAGCGTCGCCGAGGGCTGTTCGAGTGTTACCAGTTCAGCGGGGGTGTTGTTCGGTGGGCTTACATCAGTCGCCCCACGGTCTCGACGACCCTTCGTGGGCTGAGAGCATCCCGGGCCGCGTCGCACGATGGTGACGGCGACTACCCCCCGGGACGCGGTCCAGCGGCCCGGACCGTCCGGCTTGACGCCGAGCTCGCGAAAGATGGCCAACGAGGCCATGAGTTCGAGCGTGTTCGTCCAGGCGCTGAGCACGTTCGGCGACTTCTATTCGTTCACCGGCAATGTCTTCAAGCAGATGTTCACCCGTCGCTTCCAGTTCCGCGAGTTCGTCTCCCAGGCATGGTTCCTCACGACCGTCTCCTTCGCGCCGGCCATCCTGGTCGCCATCCCCTTCTGCGTCGTGATCATCTTCCAGGTCAACCAGTTGCTGATCCAGATCGGCGCCGTCGACCTGGCTGGAGCGGGCGCGGCCGTGGCGGTGGTCCGTGAGATCGGACCCATCGTGAGTGTTCTGGTGGTGGCCGGCGCCGGTGCCACCGCGATCTGCGCCGACCTCGGCTCGCGCAAGATCCGGGACGAGATCGATGCCATGGTGACCCTCGGCATCGATCCCATCCAGCGACTCGTCGTTCCGCGCGTCCTTGCCTCCATGCTGGTCGGCGTCGCGCTGAACGGAGTGGTGACCGTCGTCGGCATCGTGGGGGGCTACATCTTCTCGGTTGTCCTCCAGGGAGCCACGCCCGGTCTGTACGTCTCCGACCTGACCCTGCTCGTCGGTCTCGCGGACTTCATCACCTCCGAGATCAAGGCCGCTGTCTTCGGCATGTTGGCCGGTCTGACCGCGTGCTACCTCGGGCTGAATGCCAAGGGCGGCCCCAAGGGCGTTGGAGACGCCGTCAACCAGACCGTCGTCTTCGCCTTCATGCTGCTGTTCGCCGCCAACAGCGTGATCAGCGCCATCTTCCTCCAGATCAAGTTGGGAGCCTGACATGGCGGTCCACGCCACCACGCCGCGTCCGAGGCAGCGAGCGCTGCGCCTGGGCCACGTGGCGAGTCGACCGGCCCAGGGGCTTCGAAATCTTGGCGACCAGCTCGGCTTCCACACCTCGGCCTATCGTGCGATGCCGCGCGCGATCCGAAGCTACCCCAAGGAGATCATCCGGCTGCTCGCCGAGGTGTCCCTCGGCTCGGGTGCCCTGGCCCTGATCGGCGGCACCGTGCTGGTCATCGGCTTCCTGACGGCCGCATCCGGAATCGAGGTGGGGCTGCAGGCCTACACCTCTTTCGACAACATCGGGGTCTCCGCGCTGTCGGGCTTCTTCTCGGCGTACTTCAACACCCGTGAGGTCGCCCCCATCATCTCCGGCATCGCGCTCACCGCCACGGTCGGCGCCGGTTTCACCGCCCAGATCGGAGCGATGCGGGTCAGCGAGGAGATCGACGCGATCGAGGTCATGGCTGTGCCTCCCATCCCGTACCTCGTCACCACCCGCATCATCGCCGGCTTGATCGCCGTCGTGCCGTTGTTCACGATCGCCCTGATGTCCTGCTGGCTGGCCACCGAGCTCGTGGTGACGGTCGGTTACGGCCAGGCGTCCGGCACCTACGAGCACTACTTCGACACCTTCCTCGTGCCCACGGACCTCTTCCTGGCCGGCATCAAGGTCCTGATCATGGCGCTGGTCATCGTGTCCGTGTGCTGCTTCCACGGGTTCCGTGCCAGTGGAGGGCCGGCTGGAGTGGGTCAGGCGGTGGGGCGGGCGGTCCGCTCTGCGCTGATCGCCACCATGTTCGTCGACCTGATCTTCGCGCTCGCCGTCTGGGGCGGGCCGTCGGTCCACATCGCGGGGTGAAGACCATGGTGCAAGCTCGAGGGATCGACCGGCAGTTCCTGTCCGGCCTGACCATCATCGTCCTGCTGGCGGCGGTCGTCGTGGGAACGCTCATGCAGTACAACGGGGTCTTCCGGCCCAGCGTCGACGTCGTGGTCGAGGCGGACCGCGCTGGGATCACCATGGCGCCGGGGGCGCCGGTGAAGCTGTACGGCGTCGAGGTCGGCGCCGTGAGCGACGTCGATATCGACGGCGACCGTGCCGAGATCACCCTCGAGCTGGAGCCGGACCAGGCCGACTCCGTGCCACGCGACGTCACCGCGCAACTCGTGCCGCCGACCGCATTCGGTGCCAAGTACGTCCAGCTGACTGTCCCGGAGGGAGCGAGCTCGGAGTCGATCGAAGCCGGCGACGTCATCCCGGCGAGCGCCACCACGGTGGAAGTGGACGAGGCATTCACCAATCTCAGCGCCGTCCTCGAGGCTGCACGCCCAGCCCAGGTCAGCGAAGCCTTGAGCGCTGTGGCGGGGACTGTGGACCAGCGTGGTGAGATGCTGGGAGAGCTCATCACCCTGACCGATAACTACTTGACGTCCTTCAATCCCTCGCTCCCGGCCCTCAGCGAGGACCTGCGGCGCCTCGACGACGTGGCCGCGGTGTACGACCTGGCCCGGGACGATCTCATCACCACCTTCGATGGTGCGGCCACGACGTTGGAGACGGTGGTCGAGCAGCAGGCGTCGCTGCGCGCCCTGGAGCTGAGCCTCACCTCCTTCAGCAGCGAGGGCGATGCCCTGTTGAGGGACAGCGGTCAGGGACTCAGCACCTCCTTGCGGTTGCTCGATCCCGTGACCCGGTCACTGGCCCGGTACTCCCCGGAGCTGCCGTGTCTCATCGAGGGCCTGGCCCAGGGCAACGAGCTCGCGGAGATCGCGGTGGGAGGCATCAATCCGGGCATCACCACCTTCACCCACGTGGTCCGCGGTCGGGAGCCCTACCAGTACTCGTCCGACCTCAAGCTGCTGGGCGAGAACCGGGGTCCCAACTGCTTCGGCCTGCCGTACGTGACGCCGGAGGAGGCGTCGCTCACCTATGAGCCGACCTTCGCGACCGGGGTGAATCCGTTCACACAGTCATCCGAGGGAGCCCCTGGCTCCGCCGACGTGCTCGATATCTTGGGAATAGGGGGTCGCTGACGTGGCGACGAGTCCAGTGCGAGCCAGGGAGCGGGCCGATCTGCTCAGGCTCGTCTCCTTCCTGGTGGTCGCCGCGCTCGTGACGTTCTGGGTGGGTGCCGTGACCAGCGAGTACCGCTCCGGGGGAGCGGCGCCTTACCGAGCCGCCTTCGCCGACGTGTCGGGTCTTCGTCAGGGAGACCAGGTCCGGGCCGCGGGCGTCAGGGTTGGCGAGGTGACGGACATCGACGTCCGGCCGGACAGCACGGTCGTCGTCTCCTTCGAGGTCGATGACGCCCTCGTCCTCGACGAATCGACCACGGCCACGATCGAGTACCGCAACCTCATCGGCGACCGGATCGTTCAGCTGGCCACGACCGGCGGAGCCAGTGCGGCCGAGCTGTCACCGGGAGGAATGATCTCGATCTCCAACACCGCCTCAGCGCTCGACCTCGACACCCTGCTCAACGGATTCAAGCCGCTGTTCGCCGGCCTCAACCCCGCCCAGGTCAACGATTTGTCGCAGCAGCTGGTGCAGGTGCTGCAGGGTCAGGAATCGGCCGTCGAGACGTTGACGACCCGCGTCGGCTCGTTCACCTCCGCGATCGCCCAGCGCGAGCAGCTGATCACCCAGGTGATCGGCAACCTGAACGAAGTCCTGGAGACCGTGGATGGGCGTCGCGACGAGCTCGGGCAGGTGATCGACGCGCTCGACATCGTGCTGACCCGCTTCGACGAGCAGGACACCGAGATCCTGATCGCGGCCGACAAGATCGATCGATTCGCCCGTGAGGCATCGGGACTGCTCGCCCGAGCCCGCGGCGACCTCACTCCCGACCTGCGTGCGCTGACGGTGGCGGCCCGCGGTCTGAACCTGGAGAAGGAGGAGCTGGTCGCCGTGCTGCAACAGCTTCCCCGTCACTATCGCAAGCTGCAGAACGCCGGTTCCTACGGCAACTTCTTCAACTTCTTCCTGTGCGGTGTCCGGGTCCAGACCGACGTCGTGGCCGGTGCCCCGGTCCTGACGCCCTGGATCAACTCCGATGCTGAGAGGTGCCAGGCATGAATGGCTTGCTTCGTGGTCGTGCTCGCCGCGGACTTGTGGGCACGGTGGTGATCGTGCTGGTGGTCCTGGCCAGCCTCAACTTGAACCGGTTGCCCCTGGTGGGCAACAGCGACGTCATCCATGCCCGGTTCGCTGAGGCGGGCGGTCTGCGCGGGGGGGACTCGGTGATGGTCTCCGGAGCCGAGGTCGGCAAGGTGCGATCACGGGGCCCGCATCGTCACCACCACGCTCCTGGGGCGTGCGGCGGTCGAGCTCGTGCCCGCCGGAGACGGGGCACTCGAGGCGGGGGACACGATCCCCGTCGAGCGCACCGATGCGCCCTACAGCATCACCAGCGCTCTCAATCGGCTCACCACCGAGAGCGGGGAGATCGACAAGGCCGCCCTCCAGCGCGCCATCGACCAGGCCTCGGGCGTCCTCGAGGGTTCGCGGGACTCCGTCGGCCCCGCCCTACGCGGCATCACCGACATCTCCCGTGCGATCGCTGCCAACGACGAGCAGCTGGCCACCTTGTTGGATCGTGCCACTCGGGTCACCGACGTCCTGGCCGATCGCGACCAGGAGATCGCGTCACTGCTGACCGCGGGTGAATCGCTCTTCGCCGAGCTGGACGCGCGTCAGCGTGTCATCGAAGCGCTGCTGGAGAGTGCCCAGATGCTCGCGGATCAGCTGCAGGGCGTCCTGGAGGAGAACACCCAGGTCATCGGTCCCGCGCTGAGGCAGCTCAACAGCATCGTCGAGGTCCTGAACCGCAACCGCAAGGCGATCCAGGACACCCTGGTCGGTCTGCGGGGCTACGCCACTGCGTTCGGCGACGCCGCGTCGACCGGTCCGTGGTTCGACGCCTACATCCAGAACCTCACCGACCCTGCCACCTTGGCGCCCATCCTGTCTGGAATCCTGCCGTGACCGACATCTCCAAACGCGGCCTCGTGCGCCGCCTCGCCGTCCTCCTCGTCCTGGGCCTGCTCGTGGTATCGACCGCGACGCTCATCCGTGGCGGTGACACGACGATCAACGCGACCTTCACCAGTGCCGAGGGGCTCTACGTCGGAGACGACGTACGAGTGCTGGGCGTCCCAGTGGGCACCGTCAGCCAGATCACCCCGTCGGAGACGGGTGTCGAGGTGGAGCTCATCATCGAGGATGACCAGCCGATCCCGGCCGACGCACGGGCGGCCATTGTCTCGCCCAGTCTGGTCAGTGGGCGGTTCGTCCAGCTGGAACCCGCCTACGTCGGGGGCCCGCAGCTGTCGGACGGTGCTGAGATCAGCGTTGAACGCACCGCGGTCCCCGTCACCTTCGACGACGTCAAGCAGCAGCTGACCGACCTGACCGGCGCACTCGGACCCCAGGAAGGTGCCGATCGCGGCGCCCTGGGGCGTGCTGTCGTCGCGCTGGACGGGAGCCTGGCGAATGGCAACGCCCTGGAGCTGCGACGAGCCATCGCGGGGCTGCGAAACGCTACCGCGGCCCTGTCTGACCCCAGCTCCGACCTCTTCACCACCGTGGCTAACCTCGACACTTTCACACGTGCCCTGGCAGTGAACGACCAGGCCGTGCGTGGGTTCGCCGAAGAGATCGACGCCGTAGGTGAGGTCCTCGAGCGCAACCGGTTGACGCTGACCGCGGTGCTACGCGATCTTTCGGCGACGCTGCGGACCACGCGCGACTTCCTCGACACCAACCGAGCGGGCATCTCGACCGCGGTCCGCCGGGTGAACCTGCTCTCGGCAGCCCTGGCCGACCGCTCGGACGCGCTGGCGGGGTCCCTCCACCTCGGCACCAACGCGCTCATCAACCTGGCGAACATCGTCGAAGGATCCGCGCTGAAGGGGCGCGCCACCCTCAGCGCGCTGGACAGCCTTCCGCAGCTGCTGTGCGGGGCGATCCTGGGTGCGGGGGGCACCGCAGCTCAGTGTGACAAGGTGCTCAGTCCGATTCTCGAGGCTCTGGGTCTGGAGAGCTTGGACCAGGGCCTGGTCCCGGGCATCAACGTGGGCGAGCCTGGTGACGGTGACGACGTCCCGATCCCCGGGCTGGCGGGCGTCGAGATCGACCTCTTGCAGACCCTCGGAAGTCTGCTCACCGGCACCAACGGAGGCACGCCATGACGACCCGCTCCATGCTCAGGCGACGAGGCGCACACATGCGGCTGACCGCCGCCGGTACGCTGCTCGCCTGCCTGGCCACGGGATGCTCGCTCCAGCCGAACGAGAACACCTTGCCCGGCCAGGTGGCCACCGGGTCCGACGGCTACGGGGTCACCGTGCGCTTCGAGGCCGTGGAGAATCTCGTCCCGAACTCCCAGGTGCTCCTGGACGACGTCGTCGTGGGAACGGTGACGGCCATCAGGGTGGATGACTGGCACGCCGTGGCCGACCTCCGGCTCTTGGACTCGGTCCCGATCAGCGACCGGGCCAGGTTCACCATCGGACAGAAGACGCTGTTGGGCGCGCAGTACGTCGACATCGACTCCCCGCCCGTCGATGCCGCCGCCTCGCCCGTGGGACTGCTCGGTGACGGGGACGAGGTGCCCTTGTCTCGCACGGGCCAGGCTCCGGGCACCGAGCAGGTCCTCGCCGGCGTAGCCCTGCTGCTCAACAACGGCGGCCTCTCGCAGATCAGCACCATCACCAGCGAGCTGACCACGGCGCTGGACGAGCGGCAGCTGGACGCCCGCGACCTCGTCACGCGGTCCAACGAGCTGTTGACAGTGCTCGATGACACCAAGGGAGAGATCATCAACACGCTGGAGTCGCTCGAGAGCCTGAGTCGGGGCCTTGCCGACGACCGCGAGGTCATCGCGCGGGCCATCGACGAGGTGGGTCCGGGTCTGGAGGCGTTGGAGCAGGAGCGGGCGCGTCTGGTGGACGCCGTCACCACCTCGGGGCGAGCCAGCACGAGAGCTGTCGGTGTGATCCAGGCCAGCCAGGAGGCGATCCTGGCCAACCTCGACTCCCTGGGGCCCATCCTCAGTCAGCTCGGCAAGACGGCGACCCGACTCCCCGAGGCGCTCAAGATCGCGATCACGGTCCCCTTCCCGGCCATGACCACGGAGAAGACGCTTCGAGGCGACTACTCCAATCTCTTCGCCACGATCGACGTCAGCGCCCAGAGCCTCGCCGACCTGCTGCTCGGCACTGGTCAGCTCCCGTCCCTCCAGTCAGGGGATCCGTTGACTGACCCCCTGCAGCAGTCTGGAGGCAACGGCAACAGTGGTCAGGGAGGCCCGCGCGCCGAGGACGCCGAGGGGGGCAGCGGGTCGGGCGCCGACGGGAAGCCCCCCGTTGAACCGGACGATGGCCGCGGCGAGGGCGACGGGGCCTGCCTGCTCGGACTCCTGGGTGACTGCTGATGATCCTGACGACCCTGATCAAGCGACAGCTCCGCATCTTCGCGGTCCTCACGCTCGTGGCGCTGTTCTTCGCCGTGGTGGTCTACGCCCGCGTGCCGGCCCTGCTAGGTGTCGGCGTGTACGAGGTGCGCGCCGAATACGCTGACGCCAGCGGGCTCTACCCGAAGGCCATCGTCACCTATCGAGGCGTCCAGGTCGGCGAAGTGGCTGACCTCGAGGTGGGGGACGGCGGCGCGGTGGCTGACCTGCGCATCGACGACGAGCATGACATCCCGGCCACCGTGGTCGCGGAGCTCCACAGCACCTCCGCCATCGGGGAGCAGTACGTCGACCTGGTGCCCGCGCCCGGGGAGGACGCCGGGGAGGACTCCGCCTCGTTGGGGGAGGGAGATGTGATCCCGGTGGAGCGGACCGTCGAGATGCCCCAGATCACTCCGGTGCTGGAGTCCGTCAACGACCTCCTCGCGTCCGTGCCCCGCGCGCGGACCCGTCGCGTGCTCGACCAGGTCGACCAGGGTCTGGCCGGGAGCGGTCCCGACCTGGCCGGCACGATCGAGAACGCCGACAGCCTCCTCCGCACCGCGCAGGATCGACTGGCTGTCACGACGTCCCTGATCAGGACTGCCCAGCCGGTCCTGGGTACCCAGCAAGCCCTGCGGGGGACCACCCTCAGCTATGCCCAGTCCCTCGCGGCCTTCACCAGCGAGCTCGCTGGGCGGGATCGTGACCTCCGCGCCCTGCTGTCGCAGGGGCCGGCCGGGCTGCGAGCCGCCACCGAGTTGGTGAACGACCTCCAGCCGACGCTCCCTCTGCTGGTCACCAACCTCACGACCAACGCTGAGGTGCTCAACACCTACCTGCCGCAGATCCAGGAGGGTCTGGTGTACTACCCGGTGACCGTCGCGCGGCTGCAGTCCGCCATCAACCCGCGCGCAGAGTTCGGTGACGTCAACCTCGACCTGCGCGCCAACGTGAACAACCCGCCGGCCTGCTCACAGGGCTACCTGGCGGCGTCGGAACGTCGCGATCCCTCGGTCGCGCAGTTCCGTGACGTCGACCTCCTGGCCCACTGCACGGTGCCCGAGGCGGACCCCAAGTCCGTGCGCGGGGCCCGGTTGCTGCCCTGCCCCCAGGGAGGCGGGCGCGGACCCCTGCCCTCCTCGTGCGGCTTGGACTTCGGGAAGGGGGTCTGGCCGGAGGGCGCCGGCCCTTCGGGCCGACGTGACCTGAGCCGCGGCGTGACCGTCGGTGGCGACGCCTCCATGGAGCTGCCGGCCGAGCAGGGATGGCAGGCGCTCGTCCTCGGCCCGGTGAGCGTGCGATGACTGAAGAGCGGGACGGTTCGGAGCTCACGCCCTCAGCGGACTCCAGGCCTCGCGGGCGGCGCACCGCCGTCGTGAGGACCTTACTGAGCGCAGTCCTGGTCGCCGCGCTCGCACTCGCGGTCGAGCGGGGCCTCGCCTGGCGTGACGCTGAGCGGCGCGAGCAGGCGCGCGCCGATGTGGTGGAGGCAGCCGGGGACGAGGTGGTGGGTCTGATCACCATCAGTGCTCGTACGACGGACGAGGATCTCGAGGAGCTGATCGAGGGGGCCACAGCGACTTTCCAGGACGACCTGCGTGAGCAGGCCGACCGCCTGCGTCAGGAGGTCGTGGAGAACGAGGTGGAGGCGACCGGCGAGGTCGTCTCGGCCGGCGTGGTGAGTCTGGAGGACGAGGAGGCCACGGTGATCGTGGCGGCGCGTGGCACGGTTGACAACCGCAGTGCTCGGCAACCCGAGCCGCGGAGTTACCGCCTCGAGGTGGAGCTGCAGCGCGTCGAGGACTCGTGGTTGGTCTCGGCATTGAGGTTCGTCGCATGACCTCGCGCGCACATACGAGGGATGCCCCCTCACTGTCCCTCGCCCCGGGTGCCGGCCGCCCGCCGCGTCGTCGAGTGGAGCTGCTTCTCGTGGTGCTGGCTGTGGTGGTCGCGACCGCAGCGGGCGCGGCCGCCTGGCGCGTCGACCAGCTTGAGGACCGCGACTCCGCCGCCCGTGACGCTGTGGCCGCCGTCCGCGAGCGCGTGCCGCTGCTGCTGAGCTATCGCTACGCCACGCTCGAGGAGGACCTTGACACGGCGTTGGACCAGACGACCGGTGCCTTCACCGACGAGTACGGCGACCTCATCGACGAGGTCGTGCGCACCGCGGCGACGCAGCGTCGGATCATCACCGAGGCGAACGTCAACGCTGCTGGGGTCGTCTCGGTCGACAGCGACGAGGAGGTCGTGGTGCTCGTCTTCCTGACCCAGTCCACCACGAGCCGAAGCTCGCCCGATCCAGTCGTCAGCGGAAGCAGGGTCGAAGTCACCATGCGTCGGGTGGGCTCCGCCTGGTTGGTCGCAGGACTCGACACCCGATGACGGTGGCCACTCCGGTGGTCGTCACCACCACCGAAACGATGGGAGAACGCTGACATGGGCGTGGAGATCAAGGTCGAGCACCTGAGCAAGTCTTTCGGCAAGCAGCTGATCTGGGGGGATGTCTCGCTGACGATCCCGGCTGGGGAGATCAGCGTGATGCTGGGTCCCTCCGGCACCGGCAAGTCGGTGCTGCTCAAGACCATCATCGGGCTGCTGAAGCCCGACCAGGGCTCGATCATCATCGAGGGCACCGACCTGGCCACGTGCTCGGAGAAGGAGCTCTACGAGATCCGCAAGCTGTTCGGGGTGCTGTTCCAGGACGGTGCGATGTTCGGCTCGATGAACCTCTACGACAACATCGCCTTCCCGCTGCGTGAGCACACCAAGAAGTCGGAGTCGGAGATCCGCGCCATCGTGATGGAGAAGCTGGACCTGACCGGTCTGCTGGGGACCGAGGACAAGCTGCCCGGCGAGATCTCCGGCGGCATGCGCAAGCGTGCCGGCCTGGCCCGAGCGCTGGTGCTGGACCCCGAGATCGTGCTCTTCGACGAGCCCGACTCCGGCCTCGACCCGGTCCGCACAGCGTTCCTGAACCAGCTGATCATCGACCTCAACGCCCAGATCGACGCCACGTTCCTCATCGTCACCCACGACATCAACACCGCGCGCACGGTGCCCGACAACATCGGCCTGCTCTACCACAAGCACCTGGCGATGTTCGGCCCGCGCGAGATGCTGCTGGCCTCGGAGGAGCCGGTGGTGCGTCAGTTCCTCAACGCCCAGCGCGTCGGCCCGATCGGCATGTCGGAGGAGAAGGACGCCGACGAGTTGGCGGCCGAGGTCGGCCAGGAGCTGCCGCCGTTGCCGCCGATCCCGATGCAACTCGAGCCCTCCAACGGCATCCCCCGGCGCTCCCAGCGCGAGCCGGGCGCCTGGTGCCGCGAGCACGGCGTGACCCCGCCGCCGGGCTCCTTCGGCAGCGAGGTGGCGACGGCCTCAGACCCTCGCACTCCAGCGGAGGCCACTCGACGCACCGGCGGTCGGCCTACGCCCGCCGTCGTGTGACAGCACAGCGAACCAGGCCTTTCCAGACACCGTCACCGACCTAGAGGAATGCTCATGAACCCCCCTTCGGTCTCCACCCTGGAGATCCGCCGCCCCGCCGACGGCCGTGCACTCCGATCGATTCCGATCGTCGACGGCGACCGCGTGCGCTCCGCGGCCCTGGAACTGCGTGAGGCACAAGTCGCGTGGCACGACATCGGTCCCGCGGCGCGCGCCTCGTGGCTTCGCAAGTGGCGCGGATGGATCCTCGACCACACCGACGAGCTCACCGACCTGCTCGTCGCAGAGACCGGCAAGGTCCGCCCGGATGCCCTGGTGGAGACGACCGGCTCGTGCGAATTCATCTCCTTCTACGCCGATCATGCCAAGGAGTTCCTCGCCCCTGAACGAGTCGGGGCAGGTGGGTTGCTCAGCCTCCCGAAGCGATTGACCCGCAGTTATCGACCCTACCCGTTGGTCGGACTGATCATCCCGTGGAACTTCCCGATCACTCTGTTCCTGATGGACGCAGCGCCCGCGCTCGCAGCAGGGTGTGCGGTGCTCACCAAGTCCTCGGAGATGACCCCGCTGACCTGCGCGCGCGTCATCGAGGGGTGGCAGGAGATCGGGGCCCCGCCGGTCCTGCGACACGTCGCCGGGGCAGGGGAGACCGGTGAAGCCGTCGTAGAGGCCGTCGACTTCGTCCAGTTCACCGGCTCGACGTCGACCGGCCGCCGGGTGGCCACGCGTTGCGCCGAGCTGCTCAAGCCGGTCAGCCTGGAGCTGGGAGGCAAGGACGCAGCCATCGTGCTCGAGGACGCCGACCTGGATCGGGCCGCACACGGGATCGTCTGGGGCGGGATCTTCAACTCCGGTCAGGTCTGCATCTCGGTCGAGCGGGTCTACGTAGTGGACGAGGTCTACGACCGGTTCGTCGAGAAGGTGTCCGCGGCGCTCGAATCGTTGAAGCAGGGGTCTCGGGCCCGCGACGACGTCGGTGCCATGGTGACCCTCGGGCAGGTCGACACGGTCGAGCGGCACGTACGGGAGGCCGAGCAGTCCGGCGCACGCGTGCTCGTGGGCGGGGCGAGGGGCAAGGAGGGGAACTTCTTCGCTCCCACGCTCCTCGTCGACGTCGATCACAACATGACGTGCATGACCGAGGAGACCTTCGGGCCGACGCTGCCTGTCATGCGAGTCTCCGACGAGGCCGAGGCCGTGGCCCTGGCCAACGATTCCGAGTACGGGCTCTCGGCGACCGTGTGGACACGTGACGTCGCCCGCGGTCGCCGTATCGCCGGCCAGCTCGAGGTCGGCGCAGTCAACATCAACGACGTCTTCAGCAACCTCTTCGCTGTGGAGCTACCCCACAGTGGCTGGAAGTCCTCGGGCCTGGGAGCACGCCTCGGCGGCGCGCAGGGTCTGCGCAAGTACTGCCGGGTCCAGGCCATCACCGAGCCGAGGTTCCCGCTGACCACTAAGGAACTCACCTGGTACCCGTACTCCGCACGGCGTACGGCAATCGCCGCCCGAGTGCTGCGCCTGGCCGCCGGCCGTGGCCTGCGCCAGCGACTCGGGCTTTGAAAGGAACAGCAGCCATGACGACAACGAACGCGCGACGAGTGGTCGCCATCACCGGGGGTGCCCGGGGAATCGGCTACCACACCGCAGAAGAGCTCATCCGGCGCGGACACCGGGTGGCTATCGGCGACATCGACGAGCGCCAGCTCAAGGTGGCCGCCGAGGAGCTGGGCCTCGACGTCGCGGTGCGTCTTGATGTGACCGACCCGGCGTCCATCGAATCGTTCCTCGACGTGACCGAGGAGGCGCTGGGGTCCGTCGACGTCTTCATCAACAACGCGGGCGTCATGCCGACGGGGCACGTGCACGAGGAGGCCGACGAGGTCACCCGTCGGCAGGTGGAGATCAACGTGCTGGGAGTCATCTTCGGTACCAAGATCGCCCTGCAGCGGATGCTGCCCCGGCGCCACGGCCACATCATCAATACTGCCTCATTGGCCGGGGAGCTCCCGGTCCCGGGGCTCGCGACCTACTGTGGCACCAAGTTCGCAGTCATCGGGTTCACAGAGGCCGCCCGGCAGGAGTACCGCAGGTCGGGCATCACGCTGTCCACGGTGCGTCCGACCTTCACCAACACTGAGCTGGTCTCGGGGACGAGCGGGGCGAAGGGCATGCGCAACGCGGAGCCGCAGGAGATCGCGCGCGCTACCGCCGACCTCATCGAACGCCCGCGACCTTTCGTGCGAGTTACACGTGTCGCGGGGACGATGGTGGCGGCGATGAAGTTCGTTCCCGACCGGGTCGCAACCCAGCTCGGGGCGATGCTCGGGACCGACACCGTCTTCCTCGACCGCGTAGATGCCGCGGCGCGTCAGGCCTACGTGGAGCGGATCGGTCGCAGCTGATGCCACCGGCGTAATCTCGCGTCACGCAGCCATCCGGGACGACCGCGAGCCACGCCGCTCGTGGTCGTCTCCAGCCCCCGGCCTAACTCCGGTTCTGGTCTCCCTCGGTGAGGGATGCTGCCGGGTGAGTGAAGGCCGGCCGCCCGGCCTTGATGGGGGACAGCTGCTGGTAGTCGGCGCCCAGCGGGGGACGTTCGTCCGGCTGGCCCCTATTGGGCCACAAGGAGGCGGCCCGCTCAGCCTGCGCGGTGATCGTCAGCGAGGGGTTGACGCCCAGGTTCGCCGAGATGCTGGAGCCGTCGACGACGAAGATCCCGTCGTGGCCGTAGAGGCGGTGGTAGGGGTCGATGACCCCCGTGTCCGGGGTGTCCCCGATGGCGCACCCGCCGATGAAGTGAGCGGTCATCGGGATGTTGGCGATCTCCCCCGTGGATCCGCCGGCCACGCCGTTGATCTTTTCGGCGACGCGACGGGTGGCCTCGTTGCCCACGGGGATCCAGGTGGGGTTGGGTGCTCCGTGGCCGGGTCCCGAGGTGATCGTGTGGCGACCGAGGAGGTTCCTCTTCGACCGCACCGTGATGGAGTTGTCCAGCGTCTGCATCACCAGCAGGATCACCGTCCGCTCCGACCACCGTCGTGGACTGAACCAGGTCAGGTGCGAGGGCTGGGTGGCGATCGTTCGCAGCCAGCGCCACCACCGGGGGCCG
The DNA here is from genome assembly GCF_001627265.1 of Nocardioides sp. REDSEA-S30_B4. Classification (NCBI taxonomy): domain Bacteria; kingdom Bacillati; phylum Actinomycetota; class Actinomycetes; order Propionibacteriales; family Nocardioidaceae; genus Nocardioides; species Nocardioides sp. REDSEA-S30_B4. Next base: position 24,053 of record NZ_LUPI01000033.1, read on the forward strand.
CGGCCGTCCCCATCGGTGAGGGCGGTCTGAAGCAGGGACATGGCATTGCTGCCTTTGCCGTAGCGAACCGGCTCGATGTGGGTGAACTCATCGGGGTGGATCGAGGATGTGATGGCCACGCCACGCGTGAAGTCGCTGGATGGATCGCGGGACTTCGCCCCGAGGATTGATTCGGAGTTGGTGCGGGTCAGCGTGCCTAGCCGGTCGGAGATGTTCGGCAGGGAGCCAGTGGCCTTGAGTCGGTGGAGCAGCTTTTGGGTGTTGTAGGTGCCCGCTGCGAAGACGACCTGGTTGGCCGTGAATGACTGCCGGTTGCGGCGCCGGCGCACGGACCTGCCGGTGCGGACGGCGTCGACGACGTACCCGCTTCCCCTGCGCGGGCGCACGTCGACCACGGTGGTCAGGGGATGTAGTTCAGCCCCGAGCTTCTCCGCGAAGTACAGGTAGTTCTTGTCCAGGGTGTTCTTCGCCCCGACCCGGCACCCGGTCATGCACGACCCGCACTGGGTGCAGCCGGTGCGGCGCGGCCCCGCCCCGCCGAAGAACGGGTCGGGCACCTCTTTGCCGGGCTCTCCGAAGAAGACGCCTACGGGGGTGAGCGTGAAGGTGTGCTCCACACCCATGTCGCGCGCGACCTCGCGTAGCACCTCGTCCGAAGGCGTCACGTGGGGGTTCTGCGTGACACCCAGCATCTGCCGTGCCGTCCGGTAGTGCGGATCCAGCTCGGCGTGCCAGTCGGTGATATGCGCCCACTGTGGATCGTTGAAGAACGGGGCAGGGGGTTGGTAAAGGGTGTTCGCGTAGTTGAGCGACCCTCCACCGACTCCGGCGCCCGCCAAGATGACGACGTCGCGCAGCAGGTGGATACGCTGAATGCCGAAGCAGCCGAGCCGTGGCGCCCAGATGAACCGACGGGTGTCCCAAGACGAGGCGGGCAGGTCGTCGGTGTCGTAGCGCTTGCCCGCTTCGAGCACCCCGACGCGGTATCCCTTCTCCGCCAAACGCATGGCGGTTACCGAGCCGCCGAAGCCGGAGCCGATGATCAGCACGTCGTAGTGGGTCGAGGTCATGGGATGTGGAACCTTTTCGTGAGGGGGCGACATGAGCGGCGCACGAGAGCGGAAGGTCCGCCGATCTGACGGATCTGCGTGCAGTAAGGCTTCCGCCTACGAGAGCAGAGTGAAGCCGAAGGGATCGGGCAGCAAGCGCCGACGGCTGCAAGACCCATGTGGGTCACCCCCGACGCGGGGAGCGGCGACGCGGATGGCACACCCGGTAGAAGAAGTCGACTCGCTGGTTCATGTCACTCCTTTCAGACGATGACTGTCGAGGCTGTCACGCCGGCGGAGTCGGCGTCTTGTGCTCTCGTCCAACGCTGAGGCCCCCGGCGGGGCTCGGCGCACAACACCCGGCCCGCCGGCTCCCGCTCCGGCGGTGCCGCCGGAGCGGGGCCAGTCCTCACAGGGACCGGCTGATGATCTCCTTCATGATCTCGGAGGTGCCGGCGTAGATCTGCGAGACGCGCATGTCGGCCCAGATGCGGGCGATCGGGTACTCGTTCATGTACCCGTAGCCGCCGTGCAGCTGGAGGCAGGTGTCGGCGACGCGCTGCGCCCGCTCCGAGCACCACAGTTTCACCATGGCAGCGGTGGGGATGTCCAGACCCCCGGCGAGGTGGAGCTGGATGCACTCGTCGACGAAGGACCGTGCGACGCGAGCCTCGGTGGCAACTTCCGCCATCTTGAACTTCGTGTTCTGGAACCCCCAGATCGGCCGACCGAAGGCGCTCCGGTCATGCACGTAGGTCATCGTCTCGGCCAGGCAGAACTCCATGGCTGCGACGTTCGAGACCCCTACGAGCAGCCGCTCCTGGGGGAGCTGCTGCATGAGCTGTAGGAAGCCCTGGCCCTCGGTGAGGCCAAGCAGGTTGGTGACCGGGACACGAACGTTGTCGAAGAAGAGCTCCGAGGTGTCCTGTCCCTTCATCCCGATCTTGTCCAGCACCCGACCGCGGGAGAAACCCTCCGCGCTGGTGGGGACGAGCATCAGCGAGATACCGGCGGCGCGGTCGTCGGGATCGGTCTTGACCACGGTGAGCACCAGGTCGGCCTGCGAGCCGTTGGTGATGAAGGTCTTTGAGCCGCTGACAAGGTAGTCGTCACCCTCGCGCACCGCCTTGGTCTTGATGTTCTGCAGGTCCGAGCCGGTCCCGGGCTCGGTCATCGCGATCGCTCCGACGACCTCGCCGGACGCCATCTTGGGCAGCCAGTGCTGCTTCTGCTCCTCGGTGCCGTATGCGAGCAGGTAGTGGGCGACGATCCCGTTGTGCAGGGACGCTCCCCAAGAGCTGTCGCCGACCCGTGCCTGCTCCTCGATCAAGATGGCCTCGTGGGCGAAGGTGCCACCGCCGCCGCCGTACTCCTCGGGGATCGACAGGCAGAGCAGACCGACGTCACCAGCGCTGTTCCACAGTTGCCTGTCGACGTGCTTGTCGGCGATGAAGGTCTCGATGTGTGGCTTGATCTCCTTCTCGCAGAACGTGCGTGCAAGGTCACGGACGTCGTCGAGGTCGTCGTCCATCCAGGGGGAGCGGCGAGTGATCACGGGGAGCCTCCAGCGAATCGGGTACAGGATGTACCCATTCGACCATGGCGATGGTGCTGGGTACAAGGTGTCCCATTGAGCGCAGCCCGACCTGGTCAGGTCCGGCCCCTCGGCGCCCCGGGCGTAGGCTGCGGTCTGTGGTCGAGGTAGGGCGATGGGTGGATTCGACGGTGCGGCGCCGGTCTTCCCGCGATGATGAGGTCCGCGACCGCCGGCGGCGTCACGTGGCCAACGCTGCTCTGCAGGTCGTCGACGAGACGGGCGCGGACGCGGGCACGGCACTGATCGCCGAGCGGGCTGGGATCCCGAGGCCGCATGTCTACCGCTACTTCGCCAGCCGCGAGGACCTCGATAACGAGGTGGTCCGCCTTGCCGCGCAGGACCTCATCCAGCGGGTCCGCCCGCACCTGGCTCGGCGGGGCACGCCCGGACAGGTCGTCGAGGGGCTGGTGCGCGCCTGCGCGACTTGGGCGGACGCCCACCCCCATCTCTACCGCTTCCTGGCGGCTCGGGGGCAGAGCCGGACCATGCACCGCTCTCGGATGGGTCGTTCGCGTCTGCTGGACGAGATCGCCGTCGCGGCACGGGGGTACACCAAATCGGGGGGCGAGTCGTTCCCTGAGGGCATCCTGGTTGGCGTGATGGGGATGGTCGACGCCACGGTCATCTGGTGGCTCGACCAGCGCGACGAGACCCTGGACGTGATGGTGCGGCGTCTCTCGCGCCACGTCACCCTGGTGCTGCAGGACGCCTTAGCCGCCCACGACATCCACCTCGACCTGGCGGTTGAGCTGGAGCCCTTCGTCGGCGAGTGAGTCAGGAGCGCCTCGCGGGACTGCCCTGTTCGAAGTGCTCGACGTCAACGATGACGAACGTGGCGTGCGCTATCGCGACCTGCCGGCCGCTCTCGTCCGCGGCTGCAGCGTTCACGTGGAGCCGCCGTCCTGCCCGGTCCCGGATATGCGCGGTGAACTCGTAACTCACCCCCAGCAGCACCGGACGGAGGTACTCCACGGTCAGCGACCTCGTCACGGCGAGCTCGCCGACGCGGTAGAGGAGGAATCCGAACAGGTCGTCGAAGGCGGCGGCGACCAGGCCGCCGTGAGTGATCCCCGGTGCTCCCTCCTGGCGATCGTCGAAGCGGTGCACCGCGCTCACGCCGTGCTCGGTGGCGTCGACCTCTAGGGCGAGTCCGGCGGGATTGTCCTTGCCGCATCCCGCGCAGGTGGGGGAGTGGGAGGGCAGGCGGCCCACCGTCGTCGGTGCGGGCCGCGACATGGACCGGATCCATGCATCCAGCGTCGACGCCGTGCCCTCGTCGAGACGCATCTCGTGGCTCGGGGTAGGGGGCTCGGTGTCGTGACCGCCTACTAGCGCATCACTCATCGGGGGCTCCTCGGAATCCAAAACCACAGTGGCATCGAAACATCCTTACATGTTTGTCCTCGCGAGAGACGAAACGGCCATTGATGTCTACAATGGCTGAGATGCGAACGACCTCTACCCTCCAGCGCCGCCCGATCCATAATGACCGACGTGGCCTCGCTTGGTGGCTGGCGGTGGCGGTCTGCAAGCCAGTCCTGGTGGTGCTGCGTCGCCCGGACTGGCGCGGGGTCGCGGGCATCCCCCGGGTGGGCGGAGCGGTGCTGGCCGCCAACCACGTCTCGCACCTCGACCCGTTGCTGGTCGCGGAGATGGTCCTGGCTGAGGGGCGGGTGCCGCGGTTCTTGGCCAAGGACAGCCTCTTCAACAAGCCGGTCGTGGGCAGGTGGTTCCGTGCCGCCGGCCACGTCTCGGTCGACCGCGCCGCCGGCCGCGCGGGGTACGACGACGCGGTCCGCGCGGCGCGCCACGGGCGGCTCCTCTTGGTGTACCCCGAGGGTTCCATCACCAAGCGGAAGGATGGTCTGCCGATGACGATGAAGTCGGGGGCGGTGCGGATCGCTCTGGAGGCATCGGTACCGCTCGTGCCGGTGGCCCAGTGGGGGGCACAGGAGATCCTGCCCGCCTACAGTTGGCAGTTGCGCTGGGCGTGGCGGCGGCGTGTCGTCATAGTCGTCGGACCTCCGGTCCCGCTGGACGACCTGCGGGACCTGGAGTCGGCCCGTGCCATCGAGGTGGGTCGTCGGCGGCTCGAGGACACCCTCTCTGCGATGGTGTGCGAGCTGAGCGGACCCGACACGCCGCCGCAGTGAGTTGGGCGTTCACGCCCGGAAGCGGGGATCCTGGGGGCGCGGGGTGTCGGAGCCGCGCACCATGGCGGGACCGTAGGTGTCCAGCAGCGTCGCCATGAGCTCGTCGAACGGCAGGTCCGCGAACATGCCTCGTTCGCGGACGTACTCCATGTGACGTCGGCCGGCGCCGTCGGCTGCGTGGAGCAACGCATCCCGCGACCCGTCGAACTCCAACGGGGGTACGCCAAAGCGACGGCACAGCTCGGAGTTGAAGGCCGGCGACCCCTTGCGCCACTGGCCGTCGACATACACCGCGCTCCATCCGTGGAACACGAACAGATCGGTGCCCATCAGCTCCAGCAGAGCCGCGCTGTTGAGGTGATTGCGCACGTCGGAGAACCCGAGTACGGCCGGGATTCCCGCAGCGCGCAGGCTCGCGGTGAGCAGCACCGCCTTGGGCACGCACCACGTGGGGCCACCGTCGAGGATCGCGCTGGCGTGGTAGTCCAGGGGCTCGGCGGTGACGCTGTAGGGGTCGTATCGGAGTCGGTCGCGTACGGCCGCGAACAGCAGCGCGATGCGCTCTCGTGGATCGCGGACACCCCGCACGACGGACTCGGTGAAGTCGCGGACTTCGGGGTGGTTGCTGTCGACGAACCGGCTCGGGTCGAGGGCCTCCCGAGGGTCGAGCTCGCCCCTCATCAGGCGCCGGTCCGGAGGTCCTGGCGCGCCCCTGCGATCTCGAGAGCGGTGACGAGGTCCCGCTCGAGCGAGGGGAGTACGGCGGCCGCGCGAGCTGCCTGCTCCACCCGCCCTCGTGCTGGGCCGTCCTGACGGGCCAGCGATGCGACCAGGGACCATGTCTCCGCGCACAGGTGCGCGGCGGCGGCAACCTCGTTCGCCCGCCCGTCCCCGGTCAGGCGCGCGATGTCGTCGGCGCCGCTGGACAGCAGTCGGCGAAACAGCCCGCCGCCGGTGCCGGCCTTCTCGACGAAGGCGCTGAGTGCTTGGAGGACCAGGTCCAGGATGTCGTCGGGGAAGACCTCCGGCCATCCTGCGAGGTCCTCGGCGAAGAGGTCGACGGCGGCCAGCCCGGTGGCCCCGACGGCCGAATCCCTCCCGGTGACGATAGAGCTGCCGGTGGAGGTGGTCATCGCCTCCGCCGCCTGGGCGAACGCCGTCTGCGCGATCTCGGCCAGGTCGGGCAGCCGGTCGGGCCAGGCGATGTCGAAGTAGGTGTGACGCGTCGGGACCGGGAACCCCTGGGAGGAGCGGGCTCGGGCCAGTGCCGAGTAGGGCACGAGCTGCACCTCGTCCCGGTCGTTGTCGACGACGTGCGCGACCTGCTGCTCGTCGTCATAACCGATGACGACGATGTCGTGGCGACTCATCTGCAGGCGTACGCGGAGGTAGGGAAGCTCCGCGATGTCGGCCCACACCAAGGCGGGACGGCCCTCGCGCACGGCGTCGCGCACCCACGCCCAGCCCTCCTGTGGGTCATCCGTCGCATGCACGGAGACCTCGGCGCCCAGCCGCATCGGGAGGTCCGTCTCCAGGTCGCCTCCCCGCCCGACGAGGTACACCGGCGGCATGAGTGCCGCGTCCCTGACGTACGAGAGATCCAAGGCGCCGCTCAAGGCAAAGACGAGGCCTTCGTCAGGGGGGCCCTCCCAACCGAGTCCGGCCCACTCCAGGAGGTCCCGCATGGCTCCGGAGCCGCAGTGCCCGCCGCGTCGGTGCGGGTACTCGACCACTTCGGTGTCGCTCGAGTTGACCATGAGGCTTCCTTCTGGAGACAACTAGTGACTTTTGTTCAACCTAAGGCACCGCGCTGAGAATGTCATCACGCGGCCCAGCTAACGCGTGTCCAAAGTCGGACATTGTCGATACTCTGTCCACCGTGTCGTCCCCCTCCATGCGAGAGCGCTACCGCGAGCACGTTCGTGCAGCGGTGCTGGAGACTGCCCATGACCTGATCGCTGAGCGGGGCTGGGAGCGGGTGCGCATGGGCGAGATCGCCGAGGCGGTCGGCGTCTCGCGCGCACTGCTGTACAAGGAGTTCGGCGACAAGCCCGGTTTGGGAGAAGCCGTCGTCCTGAGGGAGGCGGCGCGATTCATCGAGGGCATCGAGAACGTGCTCGCGCATCACGGCTCCGACGCTTCAAGCGGCCTCGCGGCGTCGGTGGGCTTCGTGCTGGAGGAAGCCGAGAACAGTCCCTTGCTCAGAGCGGTCCTGATCTCCAACCGCGATTCCCCACCACCCGCCACGGGCATCCTCCCCCTCCTCACCACGTCTGCGCAGCTGTTGGAGCTCGCCTCCGGCTCCCTGGCCCGATGGCTCACCTCTCACGTGGCCGGTTTGCGGGCGGATGAGGTGTCTGACGCCGCCGAAGCCCTGGTGCGGCTCACCGTGAGCCACCTCGCCCTACCGACCAGGTCCCGGGCGGACACCGCCCGGAAGATCACGGAGGTGGGACTCAGGTGCCTCGGGCTTCCCATCACGCCGGAGCAGGGAATCGCGACGTGACGGTTGGGCGGTGTCCAGCGGTCTAAGCGACGCTCATGCTGCTGCCGGGTTGGCGAGCTGTTCGGCCAGCGCTTGGGCTGGGGTCTTCAGGTCCAGGGTAGGGCGGGGTCGGGCGTTGAGCTTGGCGGCGATGGTGTCGAGGTCCTTGGCGGTGAACCGGGACAGGTCGGTGCCTTTGGTCAGCCAGTGCCGCAGGAGCCGGTTGGTGTTCTCGTTCGATCCGCGTTGCCACGGCGAGTGGGGGTCGCAGAAGTAGATCGGCATGTCGAGCTTGAGGGTGATGTCGCGGTAGCGGGCCATCTCGACTCCGCGGTCCCAGGTCAGCGACTGCCGCAGCTGTTCGGGCAGCTTTCCCATCTGCTTGATCATCGCCTCGGCCACGGAGTCGGCGTCGTGGCGACCGGGTATGTGCAGCAGCATCACGAACCGGGTGGTGCGCTCGACCAGGGTCCCGACCGCAGATCCGTTGGCGGTCCCCACGACCAGGTCGCCTTCCCAGTGACCCGGGACCGCACGGTCCTCCACAATGGCGGGGCGCTCAGCGATCGTGAACGCCTCGCGGTACAGCTTCCCGCGCCCATCGACGGTGCCGCGGGGCTTGCGTTGGATGCGGCCGGTCGAGAGCTGTTTGGCCAGCTCACGACGCAGACCACCGCGGCCCTGGACGTAGAGCGCCTGGTAGATCGTCTTGTGGCACACGCGCTCCATCTTCGGTCGCCCGGGCTCGTGGCGCAGCACCGTGGCGATCAGCTGCGGTGACCACCCGTCCGCCGAGCCACCCCTCGATCGCGGTGCACAACCGCGGGTTGCCGGCGAGCTTGAAGGCCTTCGGGCGCCGTCGACGTTCGTGAGCCGAACGGTGGGCGACCTTGTGGTGGTAGTGCCCGGCCGGGCCGGCGTTGCGGGCCAGCTCGCGCCCGACCACCGAGTGGTGGCGACCGACCAGGACACCGATCTCGCGCAGCGACATGCCCCTGGCCCGGCACACCGCCATCACCGCGCGATCGGCCTCACTCAACGGCCGACGGCCACCGGGCCCCGCAGTGCCTGGCGTCGGCGGCGCTGGGCACCCGCGTAGTCCTCCGGTGCGACCGGTGTTGAACAGCTCTTTGGGAAAGTCCACGGGAGCGAACTTCGCCCACCACCGCAGCCCAGGACCGAACGACACCCCCAACCGGCGGTTGGCTTCCATGTAGGCCACGCCTTCAGCGATCAGCCCCAGGAGCTCATCGAGCTCGAGGCCACCGAACGCATTGGTGCCGCACCGTATGAGCGCACCGAGGACCGTGTCACCGAGCGCAACGGCCACCGGCCCCGGATGCTGACCACCAAGGCCGGCGACGTCGAGCTGCGAATCCCCAAGCTGCGCAAGGGGTCGTTCTTCCCGATCATCCTCCAGCCTCGCCGCCGCATCGACCAGGCGCTCTACGCGGTGGTGATGGAGGCCTACGTCCACGGCATCTCGACCCGCAGCGTCGACGACCTGGTCGAAGCGATGGGCGGCACCGGGGTCTCGAAGTCGGAGGTGTCGCGGATCTGCGCGGGCCCGGACGAGACCGTCGGCGCGTTCCGCACTCGCACGCTGGACCACGTCGAGTTCCCCTACATCTACCTGGATGCGACCTACCTCCACGTCCGCAACGCCCCAGGCAAGGGCGGGCAGGTCGTGTCGATGGCCGTCGTCGTCGCCACCGGCGTCACCGCCACCGGGGAGCGGGAGATCCTCGGCCTCGACGTCGGCGACAGCGAGGACGAGGTCTTCTGGCGCAGCTTCCTGCTCAGCCTCAAGCAACGCGGCCTGGCCGGTGTGCAGCTCGTCATCAGCGACCAGCACTCCGGCCTCGTCGCAGCCCTGAATAGGGCGTTCCAGGGTGTCGCGCACCAGAGGTGCCGGGTCCACTTCGCGCGTAACCTCCTCGCGCACGTCCCCAAGGTCCAGGCCGAGCTCGTGGCCACCGCGTTCCGGATGATCTTCGCCCAGCCCACCGCCGAGGACGTCCACGCGGCGTGGGACAAGACCCGCGACGAGCTCGCCGCCCGGTTCCCCAAGCTCGGTCCCCTGATGGACGATGCGAAGGCCGAGGTGCTGGCGTTCACTGCGTTTCCGCGCGAGCACTGGCGCAAGATCTGGTCCACTAACCCCCTCGAGCGGATCAACAAGGAGATCAAGCGCCGCTCCCGGGTCGTGGGCATCTTCCCCAACGCCGCCGCGGTCATCCGGCTCGTCGGAGCGGTGCTGATCGACATGCACGACGAGTGGATCGCCGGTGACCGCCGCTACCTGTCCGAGGGGTCCATGGCCAAGCTCTACGACACCAGCGATACTGACTCCGTCGCCGCCATCGAGAGCAGCGACGCGTAGGCACCGAGGATCACCTCAAAGCCCACCACCCCGCGGGGCTCAGTCAAGACTCCTGGTTCCATAGCCGGCACGTTCGAGTTCGTTGCCATCATCAAGCCCCTCCTCGCGGCGTTGACGGACAGTTGGTCTACGGGCACCTATGTCCGACGGCGGCGTGGGAGCGATCACGTCGATGGAGATGATGTGGCAGCAAGATGACTCGGGCATCGCCGCGGTGGTCGCCGAGCTGTGCGATGCCAGGCTGGTGGGTGGGGCAACCGACACGGGTTGCGACCTAACAGGAAAGGTCCCTGCGGACCGTGTGGCAGGGGATGGGGCTCCCGAAATTTGTACCGAATTTGTAACAGAAGAGCGGCTACCAACAGCAAACGCCGCCGAACGACCAAAAGGTCGCTCGGCGGCGTTTGTGCAGGTCAGCGGCTGTTCTTTGCGGTCGTTCGGCGTTGCTGAATGACCGCAGCCGGAGGCCCGGTTAGATGTCGTAGTAGAGCTCGAACTCGTGCGGGTGCGGGCGCAGCTGCACGGGGGCGATCTCGTGCTCACGCTTGTAGCTGATCCAGGTCTCGATCAGGTCGGGCGTGAAGACGTTCCCCACGGTGAGGAAGTCGTGGTCGGCCTCGAGGGCGTCGAGCACGGCACCGAGGCTGGTCGGCACCTGCTCGATCTCGGCCATCTCGTCCGGCGGGAGCTCGTAGATGTCCTTGTCGATCGGAGCGGCGGGCTCGATCTTGTTCTTGATGCCGTCGACACCGGCGAGCATCAGGGCCGCGAAGGCGAGGTAGGGGTTCGCCGACGGGTCCGGGAAGCGGGTCTCGACGCGCTTGGCCTTGGGGTTCGACCCGGTGATCGGGATGCGGACCGAGGCCGAGCGGTTGCGCGAGGAGTAGACCAGCGAGATCGGCGCCTCGTAGCCGGGCACCAGGCGGTGGTAGGAGTTCACCGTCGGGTTGGTGAAGGCCAGCAGCGCCGGGGCGTGCTTGAGGATGCCGCCGATGTACCAGCGGGCGGTGTCTGAGAGGCCGCCGTACCCGGTCTCGGAGTAGAACAGCGGGTCGCCGTCCTTCCACAGGGACTGGTGGACGTGCATGCCCGAGCCGTTGTCACCGAAGATCGGCTTCGGCATGAAGGTGACCGACTTGCCGGCCTCCCACGCGGTGTTCTTGATGATGTACTTGAACTTCATCACGTCGTCCGCGGCCTTGAGCAGCGTGTCGAACTTGTAGTTGATCTCCGCCTGGCCGGCGGTGCCGACCTCGTGGTGGGCGCGCTCGACGAGCAGGCCGACGTCCTCGAGGTTCTTGACCATGTCGTCACGCAGGTCGCCGTAGTGGTCGTACGGCGCGACGGGGAAGTAGCCGCCCTTGAAGCGGGTCTTGTAGCCGCGGTTGTCGCCCTCCTTGCCGGAGTTCCACCACCCCTCCTCGGAGTCGATGTGGAAGTACCCCTCGTTGGGGCCGGTGGAGTAGCGCACCGAGTCGAAGATGTAGAACTCGGCCTCGGGGGCGAAGAACGCCGTGTCGGCGATGCCCGTGGTCGAGAGGTAGGCCAGCGCCTTGCGCGCGATGTTGCGCGGGTCGCGGGAGTAGGCCTCGCCCGAGATCGGGTCGTGGATGAAGAAGTTCAGCGCGAGGGTCTTCGCACGACGGAACGGGTCGATGTAGGCCGTCGTCGGGTCCGGGAACAGAGCCATGTCGGACTCGTTGATCGCCTGGAAGCCGCGGATCGAGGACCCGTCGAAGGCCAGACCGTCCGTGGCGACCGACTCGTCGAACGAGGACACCGGGACCGTGAAGTGCTGCATGATGCCGGGAAGGTCGCAGAAGCGGATGTCGATCATCTCGACACCCTCGTCCTTCACGTACTTGAGGAGCTCCTCGAAGCTCTGGAACATTCGTCCTCCTGAGGCCGTCCCAGCACGGGGCAGCCGGCCGATCGGTGAAGAGTGGTCAGCCCTCGGCGACATTGCCTCAGACTTGCGCCCCCACCCTAGGAGGGGTGAGGTTTCTCGACCGTATCGGAAGTGTTTCGCCGACGTAACAGCCTGTCCGGAAGCGGGGCCCCCTCGAGGCGGCTCCTAGGGTGTACGCCGTGAGCAGCTCCCCGCGCCCGTCCTCGGCGCAGTCCCCGGTCGTGCCAGAGGCGGCGTCCTGGCCGCGTCGGATGGTCGCGCTGGCCGTGGACTGGTTCGCCTGCCTGCTGGTGGTCGGCCTGTTCACCCCGGTGTACGGCGCCGACGCCGGCTCGGCCTCGGGGTTCGTCGTCCTCGGTGTGTTCGTCCTGGAGTCCGCGCTGCTCACCGCCACCATCGGCGGGTCCTTCGGCCAGGTGGCCACCCGGTTGCGGGTCGTCCGGGTCACCGGCGACGCCCGCCCGGTCGACCTGCTGCCCGCCGTGCTCCGCCAGGTGCTGGTGGCGCTGGTGATCCCGCCGCTGGTCTTCAAGCCCGACGGGCGCGGTCTGCACGACCTCGCCTCGGGCACCGTCTGCGTGACACTGCAGACCGCCCGGGGGCAGTGAGTCGTAGGCTCGGGTCATGCGCACCCGACTCGCCGCCCTGGCCCTGACCCTGCCGCTCGGCCTCGCGGCGCTCACCGCCTGCGAGGACGACACCTCCGCGTCGACGGACGCGAGCGTCGGCTCCGGGACCGGCGACTCCGGCGACGCCGGTGACTCCGGCGACGCCGGTGACTCCGACGGCGAGCTGCCCGACGTCGCCGAGGGCGAGGAGATCAGCGCCGAGGAGCTCAGCGCGCTGATGATCTCCGCCTTCGAGAAGGCCACCACCGCCGACCTGGTGATGTCCATGACCGCTGGCGGCCAGGACATCGACGTCACCGGCCAGGCCGACTACACCAGCGACCCGGTCTCGATGCGCATGGAGATGTCGGGCATGGGCGGCACCGGCGACATGGAGATCATCGTCGTCGACAACGCGATGTACATGAAGCTCGCGGTGATGAGCGACAAGTTCCTCAAGCTCGACCTCGACGACCCCGACAACCCCGTCGGCGGCTCCTTCACCGGCCAGCTCGACCCGCGCGCGCAGGCCGAGGTGATGGAGGAGGGCCTGCAGACGGCGACGTACGTCGGGCAGGAGGAGGTCGAGGGCGAGACCCTCGACCACTACACCGCCGTCGTCGACTCCACCGCGATGCTCGAGCAGATGGAGGGCGCCGCCGACGTCGCCGGCCAGCTGCCCGAGACCATCACCTACGAGCTGTGGCTCACCGACGAAGGGCTGTTCCGCCTGATGGAGGTCGACATGGGTGCGGTCGCCGGCGAGGTGCTGATGCGCTTCGAGGACTGGGGCACCGACGTCGACATCGAAGCACCGCCGGCGAGCCAGGTCACCGACATGTCCGACATGTCCGACATGGACGGGATGATGGGCAACTAGGTCTCGACAGGCTCGACCAACGAAGCGGTCGGCTCGACCAACGAAGCCGGTCAGCGCCCGCGCATCTGGCCGCGCATGCCCTTCATGCTGGTCGGGATCGGACCCTTGGGCAGCGGCAGCGTTCCGCGGGTGGCGTCGAGCGCCTTGATGCGGTTGAGCACGTCGGTCATGTCGGCGGGACGCAGCTGGCGCTTCATCTTCTGCAGGTGGCGCATCAGCTTCGGCAGCGGCACCTCGCCCTCGCCGCGGCCACACACGACCTCGTGGATCGGCACGTCCGAGGCCACGCGCTCGTGCTTGCGGCGCTCGGAGGCCATCAGGGTGCGCACCCGGCTGGGCTGACCCTCACCGACGAGCACGATGCCGGGAGGACCGACGACGCGGTGCACGACGTCCTGCTGCTTGGTGAAGCCGACGGCGGGGTCGACCTTCCAGCCGCGCTTGAGCACGTTGAGGGCCGCGGCGGCCGCACCTGGCTGACCCTCCATCTGGGAGTACGCCGCCGTCTGGGCCTTGCGGCTGAAGACGATGAGGACCGCGAGCGTGCCGAGGAGCAGACCGCCGACGACCGAGAGGATCCACTCGATGACGCCGCTGCCGGGCAGGATCTTGAAGAGCGTGAAGCCGATGGCACCGGCGAGCAGGAGGGTGCCGAGGAGGACCAGACCGATGCGCGGGTAGGTGCGCTTGGTGATCCGGTAGGTCTCCGCGATCTGCTGGCGGCGGTTCATGGCACCGGGGGTGGCGGGGGTGTCGCTCTTGGCCATCGGTGGGGCAAGCCTCGTCTGTTCGTGGGGGCCTGAACGGGTCAGGCGGACGCACCCTGGCGCGCGTCCATCGCCTGACGGTACAGCCGACCGGCGCGGTAGGACGAACGGACCAGCGGGCCGGACATCACGCCGGAGAAACCGATCTCGTCGGCCTCGTCCTTGAGCTCCACGAACTCCTCGGGCTTCACCCACCGCTCCACGGGGTGGTGGCGCACCGAGGGGCGGAGGTATTGGGTGATGGTGATCAGCTCGCAGCCGGCCTCGTGCAGGTCGCGCAGCGCCTGGCTGACCTCCTCGCGGGTCTCGCCCATCCCGAGGATCAGGTTGGACTTGGTCACCAGGCCGAAGTCGCGCGCCTGGGTGATGACGTCCAGGGAGCGCTCGTAGCGGAAGGCCGGGCGGATGCGCTTGAAGATGCGCGGCACGGTCTCGACGTTGTGCGCCAGCACCTCGGGGCGTGACTCGAAGACCTCGGCCAGCAGGTCGGGCTTGCCGTTGAAGTCGGGAATGAGGTTCTCGACGCCGGTCTCGGGGTTGAGCTGGTGGATCTGGCGCACGGTCTCGGCGTACAGCCAGGCGCCGCCGTCCTCGAGGTCGTCGCGGGCGACGCCGGTGATGGTGGAGTAGCGCAGCCCCATCGTCCGCACGGACTCGGCCACGCGGCGCGGCTCGTCGCGGTCCAGCGGCTCGGGCTTGCCGGTGTCGATCTGGCAGAAGTCGCAGCGCCGCGTGCACTGCTCGCCGCCGATGAGGAAGGTGGCCTCGCGGTCCTCCCAGCACTCGAAGATGTTGGGGCAGCCGGCCTCCTGGCACACGGTGTGCAGGCCCTCGCCCTTCACCAGGCTCTGGAGCTCCTTGTACTGCGGGCCCATCGTGGCCCGCGTCTTGATCCACTCCGGCTTGCGCTCGATCGGGGTCTCCGCGTTGCGGACCTCCAGTCGGAGGAGCTTCCTGCCATCGGGTGCCGGTGCCTGTGCCACGGGCTCGACTGTACGCCGGTGGTCCAGGTCACCCCCCAATCGAGGGCGCCTGCGCGGGGCCCCCCGTCAGGGGACGTCGCGACGCCGGAAGGAGACGACCGAGGCGCCGCAGACCAGCAGCAGCGCCGAGCCGAGGTAGAGGCCGCCGTCACCGGCGGTGAGGGTGCGCTCGGGGTCGCAGTCGTCCGCGGGCCCGGCGGTGCCGAACCGGCACTCCGGGGCGATCGCGGACTCGTCGTAGTAGGTGACCTGCCCCTGCATCACCGCCATCACGTTCAGCGGGGGAGTCCAGCGCTGGGTGGTCTGCCCCACGATGCCCAGCAGTGCACCACTGGCGACCGCCAGACCGAAGAGCACGCCCACGGTCGCGACGGTGCTGCGGAACAGCATGGTCAGCGCGTAGCCGCCCAGCGCCGTGGCCCCGGCCAGGACGCCGGTGCGCAGCGCCTGCTCGTAGCCGTCGCCGACCACGCCTTCGGCCACCGCGACGTCGCGCACGGAGGCCAGCGTCGTGACGCCCCACCAGTACGCCGACAGCACGGCCGTCCCCAGCAGCAGGCAGGTCACGGTCACGGCTGCGGCCTTCGTCGCCCACACGCGTCCACGGCGTGGCTCGAAGAGCAGCTGGTTGCTCATCGACCCGGTGTTCCAGTCGTGTCCCACGAAGGTCGTGCCCAGCAGCAGCACCAGCGCGAGCACCAGCGTGCCGGCGGCCAGGACGGTCCCGTCGAGCTCCTGCGCGGGCCGGAGCGTCTGCCGTCCGCCGTACCAGCCGGCGATCATCTCGCGGCACCCCTCCGGCTCGACCGCCTCGCCGGAGTAGTCGACGTACTGCTCCGGTCGTCGTTCGCAGAGGGCGACCTCGCGCTGCGCGTAGCGCTCCGAGAGCAGCGAGTCGATCTCGGCGTCGCTCATCGGGCGGGTGTTCCAGGCGGTGGTGGCGAGGAGCAGCGCCGGCAGCACCACGACGGCCACGAGCAGCAGCAGGACGGCCCGGCGCCACCGCAGACGGGTGAGCTCGACCAGCAGGCCCCTCATCGGCCCGCCTCCTCGTCGTCGGCGGTGAGGGAGAGGAAGTAGGACTCCAGGTCCTGGCGCGAGGGGACCAGCTCGCTGACCCAGATGTCGCGGGCGGCGAGCAGGCGGGTGATGGCGGCGGGGTCGTCGGTCTCCACCGCCAGCACGGCGCCGTGCGCGTGGTCCGCGTCGTCCTCGAGGTGGACGGTGAGGCCGGCGGTGCGCAGCACTCCGGCGGCCGCGGCGGCGTCGGTGCACCGGAGCCGGTGGCTCGTGGCGGCGCCGAGCAGCTGGTCCACGCGGCCCGAGGCCAGGACCTTCCCGTGCCCGATGATCGTGGCCGCGGTGCACACCTGCTGGACCTCCGCCAGGATGTGCGAGCTCAGCAGCACGGTCGTGCCCGCCTCGCCGAGCGCGCGGATCGTGTCGCGGACCTCGCGGATGCCGGCGGGGTCCAGGCCGTTGGTCGGCTCGTCGAGGATCAGCAGGGCGGGGTCCTTGAGCAGCGTCGCCGCGATGGCCAGGCGCTGCTTCATGCCCAAGGAGTAGGTCTTGTAGCGGTCGCCGTCACGACCGGTGAGCCCGACCGTCTCGATCGCCGCATCCACCCGGGTGTCAGGGGCGCCGATCGAGCGGGACAGCAGCAGCAGGTTGCGACGCCCGGAGATGTTGGGCGAGAACTTCGGCGACTCGACGACCGCCCCCACGCGCCCGACGACTTGCGGCAGCCGCTCCGGCACGGGCTCGCTGAAGAGCCGCATCGTGCCCGACGTCGCCCGCGCCAGCCCGAGCAGCATGCGGATGGTGGTGGTCTTGCCGGAGCCGTTGGGACCCAGGAAGCCGTGCACCCCGCCGGCCTCGACGGAGAGGTCCAGGCCGGCCACCGCGACGCGGGTGCCGCGACGGGTGGGGTACTCCTTGCGCAGGCCGCTGGTCTCGACGACCGGTCTCGAGGTGGTGCTCACCTCGGGACGATCTCACGCTCCCGGGCGGCTGAGGACCTCGACGCGCGGGCCGCCGGCGGCGGCGCGACCCGGCTCGGGACGGGGCTCGTAGTCGGGGGTGGGGGTGTAGTCCTCCCACCGCAGCATCCGCTCGAGCTCCCGCTGCAGGACGGGGAGCACCTCGGTGACCGGCACGTCGCGTCCGAGCTCGGCGGACAGCGAGGTGACGCCGGCGTCGCTGATGCCGCAGGGGACGAACCGTTCGTACCAGCTCATGTCGACGTCGCAGTTCAAGGCGATGCCGTGCATCGTCACCCCGCGCGAGACGCGGATGCCGATCGCACCGATCTTGCGCTCGGGCCGCTCGGGCGTCGCCCGCAGCCACACCCCGCTGCGTCCCGGGACGCGGGCGGTCTCGACGCCGTACGCCGCGCAGGTGGCGATCATCGCCTCCTCCATGCGTCGCACGAAGTCGACGACCAGCACGTGCTGGGGGAGCCGGACGATCGGGTAGGCCACGACCTGGCCCGGGCCGTGGAAGGTGATCTTGCCGCCGCGGTCGACGTCGATGACCGGGGCGCCGCCGGGGTCGGCCGGGCGCTCGTGAGGATCGGTGCGCTTGCCCGCAGTGAAGGTGGGCGGGTGCTCGAGCAGCAGCACGGTGTCGGGTGCGCCGTCGACCACGCGGGCGTGCACCTCGCGCTGGTGCTCCCACGCCGCGAGGTAGTCCACGGCCTGCTCGCCGAGCCCGACGATCTCGAAGGCGGTCATGGCGCGAGCCTACGCCCGACGGCTACGGGTCCAGCCGCTGCAGTCCCGCCTGCACGACCGCCCGCACGTCGGGGTCGCGGAAGACGAAGCCCTGGTCGAGCAGCGCCTGCGGGCGGGCGTTGACCGACCCGAGCAGCTCGGGGGCCATCGGGCCGGCCGCGACCTCGAGCACCTTGGCCGGGACCCGCGCGAACGCCGGGCGGTGCACGGCCGAGGCGAGCGTGCGGGTGAACTCGGCGTTGGTCGGGGTGTCGACGCAGCACAGGTTGACCGGGCCGTGGGCGTCGTCGTCGACGGTCAGGTGCAGGACGGCCCCGACCCAGTCGCGCAGCGAGATCATCGGCATGTGCTGGGCGCCGTTGCCCAGCTTGCCGCCCAGGCCGCTCTTGAACAGCAGCGTGAGCGGACCGAGCGGGGCGCTGCGACGGTCCATCACGGGCGAGGTGCGGAGCACGACCACGCGGGCCCCGGCCTCGCGGGCCGGGGTCGTCGCCTCCTCCCACTGGCGGGTGACGGTGGTGAGCAGCGCGTCGCCGGTGCTCGGGGAGGTCTCGGTCAGCACGGTGTTGCCCTGCGAGCCGTAGATCGCGATCCCGTTGCCCGCGAGGTACGCCGCCGGCCGCTCGCTCTCGGCGATCGCCCGTGCCAGCAGCCGGGTCGTCGTCACCCGGCTCTCCAGCACGTCCTGCGCCCAGCGCTTGGAGTGCACGTTGCCGACCAGCGGAGCGCCCGCGAGGTTGACCACGACGTCGGCGGACTCGATGACCTCGCGGTCGTAGACGTCGGAGTACGGGTCCCACGTCGACTCACCCTCGTGCTCGGCCGGGCGGCGCACCAGGCAGGTGACCCGGTGCCCCTGACGCTGCAGGGCAGCGGTCAGGTGGGTGCCGAGGAACCCCGACGAGCCGGCGACGACGACGTGCAGTGACATGCCATCAGCCTGCCAGGGTGGCTCTCACCCGGCCAGGTCCTTCACGGCAGTCGCTCAGCCCGCCAGGTGCGACCAGCGGGCGGCCAGCTCCGACCAGGGGCCGGAGTCGGCGACCCGACCGTCGGTGAGCACCACGACCCGGTCGGCGCGGGCCAGGGCCGCGCCCTTGGAGGTCGCGCCGATGACGGTGGCCCCCCGCTCGCGCAGGGTCTCCCACAGCTCGATCTCGGTGGCGGCGTCGAGGGCGGACGACACGTCGTCGGCCAGCAGCAGCTCGGCGTCGCAGGCCAGGGCACGGGCCAGCGCGAGCCGCTGGACCTGCCCGCCGGAGAGCCGGACGCCCCGGTGACCGACGAGCGCGTCGATGCCACCGGCCTCGGCGACGTCGGGACCGAGACGGGAGGCCTCGACCGCGGGCTCGACCCGACGGTCGGGGTGGTCGAGGGCGACGTTGCCGCGGAAGGTCCCCGAGAGCACCCGGGGGACCTGCGCGACGTGGGCGACCCGACCCGGGCGCAGCTCGACCTCGGGGTCGGTGACGACTCGGTCGTTCCACCGCAGCTCGCCGGTGCTGCCGATCAGCCCGGCCATCGCGGCGAGCAGCGAGGACTTGCCCGAGCCGACCTGGCCCAGCAGCAGGACCAGCTCTCCACCCTCGACCGTCAGGTCGACCTCCTCGGCGCCCAGCGTGCCGTCGTCGTGGAGCGCGGTGAACCCGCGCAGGCTGATCTGGCGCAGCGGTTCCCGGTCGGTCGGCGCCGGCGCGGGGGAGTGGCCGTGGACCAGGTCGACCCCGGGGGCCAGCTTCATCAGGTCGCCGCCGCCGGCGAGCTCGCTGGTCGCACGCATCCACGCCTTGGTGCCGGGGGCCTCGGTGACCACCGAGCCCGCGACGCGGCCGAACCAGTCGAACCCGCTGACCGCGTTGGCGACCAGCAGCGCGGTGGCCAGGCCCCATCCGCCGCCGACGAAGATCGCCCAGGCGGCGACGACGCCGGCCTGCACCATCACGATCGGGACGCCGTCGAGCAGCGCCTGGACACGGTGCTCGCGCACGGCCGCGTCGACCCGTCCGCCGTCGACCTGGCGCAGGTGACGGTGCACGTCCGGGGTGGCCGCGGCCAGCTTCACGGTGCGCACCGACTCCAGCGTGGAGACCAGCGAGCGGCCGAAGCGGGCCCGTGCGGCGGAGGAGGCGGCGGCCGAGCGGCCCGCCACCCGACGCCCGAGCGAGGACGCCAGCGCGGAGATGCCCATGACCAGCAGCAGGATGCCTCCTGCGACCAGGCTGCGCGCGATGAGCGCGGTGACCACGGCGATGAGCAGGCCGTTGACGAAGTCGACCCAGCGGTCGGCGTAGCGGGCGAACCGGTCGGCGTCCATGGCGCGGGCCACGACCTCGCCCGGGGGCGTGCGGTGCAGTCGGCGTTGCTCGGTCTGGCCCTGCAGCACGGCGGCGCGGACCCGGATCATCACCGCGACCCACCACCGCGGGTAGCGCCGGATGGCCGAGGCCAGCAGCAGCGGGCTGACCAGGATCGAGACGACCAGGGCGATGGTGAGCAGCCAGGGGGAGCGGCCCTGCTGCAGGTCGGAGACGACCAGGCCCCACAGCCACCCGGTCACCGCGCCGAAGGCGCCGGTGAGCGCGGAGAGCAGGAAGAGCCAGATGGCGACGAAGCCCCAGCGGGGCTCGATGCGCAGCGCGTTCCAGGTGCCGCGCGCCAGGCTCGGGATCGGGCGCAGGGCCGGCGGCGGCGGGGGAGGGCCGATCCGGCGCGCGCTGCCGATGCCTGTGACGTGGGAGTCGAGGGAGGAGTGCGGCGAGGACTCCGGCAGCTCCGGCAGCTGCGGGGTCGACATCCGGTCGGTCGAGTCGCTGGCGTCCAGCAGGCTGCGGAACGGACCGGGCCGAGCGGCGAGCTCGGCACGCGGCCCCTGCTGGACCACCCGGCCGTGGTCCATCACCACGATGCGGTCGGCCCGCTCGGTGGTGGAGAGCCGGTGGGCGACCAGGAGGCCGGTGCGACCGGTCAGCAGCCGGTCGGCCGCGCGCACCACGCGCGCCTCGGTGACCGGGTCCATCCGGGCGGTGGCCTCGTCGAGCACGACCACGTGGACGTCGCGGACCAGCAGCCGTGCGAACGCGACCAGCTGCTCCTCACCGGCCGACAGGGTCAGCCCGCCGGGGCCCAGGAGCGTGTCGAGGCCGTCGGGCAGACCGGCCACCCAGTCGGTGAGCGCCAGCTCGGCGACCGCGGCCTCGACGCGAGCCCGGGGGAGGTCGCCGAAGAGCGCGATGTTCTCCACGAGGGTACCGGCGAGGATCTCGGTGCGCTGGGTGACCACGCCGACGGACGCGCGCAACTGCTGCAGGTCGAGCTCCAGCACGTCGGTGCCGTCGATGAGCACGGTGCCGCGCTGCGGCTCCACGGCGCGGGAGACCAGCGAGGCCAGGGTCGACTTGCCCGAACCGGTGCGGCCCACGAAGGCGCAGGTCGTGCCGGGCTCGATGGTCAGCTCGACGCCCTCGAGGGCGAAGCTGCCGGTGCCGTAGGAGAAGTGCAGGTCGCGGAAGCGCACCTCCGGGACCCGGTCGGGCATCGGCACGCCACCGGCCGGCTCGGGCACGGCGCCGAGCAGCGTGCGCAGCCGCAGCACCGCTCCGAACCCGGCCTGCAGATCAGGGAGGTGCCGGGCCAGCTGGTCGACCTGGCCGACGAACTGGGTGGTGACCAGGAACAGTGTGATGAGCGCTCCGGTCGAGAGACGCCCGTCGATCACCAGGGCGACGCCCGCCAGCCCGATGGCGGCCAGCATGGCGTGCAGCAGGGTGCCGGTGCGGCGGCTGACGCTGCTCTCCATCGCCAGCACCTCGTCGAAGCGCTGGTGCAGCGTCGAGGCGAGCTCGGTGCAGCGGCGTACGACGTAGGACTGGCCCAGGCTGGTGCGCAGGTCGTCGCGGGCGGCCACGCCCTCCTCCATCGCCGCGGCGTGGTCGGTCCAGGCCATCTCCTCGATGACCTTGCGCCGCGAGATCTCCGGGAGCCGCGACTTCACGAACCAGAAGGTGACGACGGCGGTGACGGGGAAGAGCACGAAGGCCGGGGCCCACGTGAGGCCGGCGACCAGCCACAGCGGCCCGGAGGCCAGCAGGGTGCGCATCGCCATCCAGACGCTCTGGCGCAGCAGGCTGCCGACCTCGTGGGTGTCGTCGTCGACGCGGTCGAGGATCTCGCCGACCGCCTGCTCGCTGAGCTCGGCGAGCGGCTGCGCCATCGCGGCGTCCAGCAGGTCGCCGCGCAGCCGGCCCTCGGCCCGGTCGACCACGCCGGCCCACACCGTGCGCGCCACGGTGTCCACCAGGGCGCCGCCGACCACGCACAGGGCCAGCAGACCGAGCAGCCCGGTGGTGGGCCCGTCGGCCAGACGACCGGCCACGACGGTGCCCAGGCTGGTGCCGATCGCGGCCACGAAGGCGCCGAGCACGCAGGCCGCAGCGACCGGCCCCCGGAGACGGCGCCAGTCGATCGGCTGGCGGTGGTCGGTGGTGGGCAGGACGGGCTGGGTGGGCCGCGGGGTGGGCGGCGAGACGGTGCTGGTCACGGTGGGTCGAACCTACGACGACGGACCGACATTTCGCTCCTTGATTACGGTCCGGTCACGGCCCCGCCGGTCGAGACCCCGGGACGCACGACGGCCCGCCCGGGTCTCCCCGGACGGGCCGTCGTGGTGGCGCTGGTGCTGAGGTCGGCGACTGGGTCTCGACCCGCGCGTCACGCCTTCGCAGGCTCAGGCGTAGCGCTCGCTCGACCTCTTCGCGTTGCTCGGAGCAAGCTCCGAGCAGGCTCAGACCTCGAAGCTGCCCGACTCCAGGCGCTGCTTGACCTCCTGGAGGAACCGACCGGCGTCGGCACCGTCGACCAGGCGGTGGTCGTAGGTCAGCGCGAGGTAGACCATGTGCCGCACGGCGATGGTCTCGCCGAGGTTCGGGTCGTCGATCACCACGGGACGCTTCACCACGGCACCGGGGCCGAGGATGGCGACCTGCGGCTGGTTGATGATCGGGGTGTCGAAGAGCGCCCCGACGCTGCCGAGGTTGGTGATCGTGAAGGTGCCGCCGGACAGCTCGTCGGGACCGATCTTGTTGGTCCGGGTGCGGGCCGCGACGTCGGCGATCTTCTTGGCCAGGCCCGAGATCGACAGGTCGCCGGCGTCCTTGACCACGGGGGTCAGCAGGCCCTTGTCGGTGTCGACGGCGAACGCGACGTGCTCGTGGTCGTGGAAGGTGACCTCGCCCGCCTCGTCGTCGATGGTCGCGTTGAGCTTGGGGTGCTGCTTCAGCGCGTCGACGGCCGCCTTGGCGAAGAACGGCAGGAAGGACAGCTTCACGCCCTCGCGGGCCAGGAAGTCCGCCTTGGCGGCGTCGCGGAGGCGGGCGACGTTGGTGACGTCGACCTCCACGACCTGGGTCAGCTGCGCCGAGGTCGCCAGCGACTCGTTCATCCGGGTCGCGATGATCTTGCGCAGGCGCGACATCTTCTCGGTGGTGCCCCGCAGCGGCGAGGGGTTCACCGGCACCGGCACGCCGGTGGCGGCCGGGGCGGAGGGGCTGCTGGCAGGCGCCGACGCGGCGGGCGCGGCGGGCTGCTTGGCGGCCTCCGCGGCGGCGAGCACGTCCTGCTTGCGGATGCGGCCACCGACACCGGTGCCCTCGACGGTGGACAGGTCCACCCCGTGCTGACCGGCCAGCTTGCGCACCAGCGGCGTGACGTAGCCGGGGCCGTCGCCGGAGCCGCCCGCCCTGGCCGCGAGGAAGCTGCCCGCGAACGCGACGGCGAGCAGGATGACCAGCGGGACGAACAGGACCTTGACGTGGGTGCGCGTCGTGGTGACGACCTGTTCGCCGTCCATCATGAACTTGCGGGAGAGCGCCATGCCCGAATCCTCCCACGGCGGG
>NZ_LUPI01000034.1:0-26927 GCF_001627265.1 Nocardioides sp. REDSEA-S30_B4
CGACGAGCACGCCGAGGCCGAGGCGCCGGGCCGTCTCCGCGACCGCCGCCAGCCCCTCCTCGCCGCCGCGCTCGGGGTCGAGGTGGTCGTGGGCGACGACGTCGTAGCCGTGGCTCGAGCCGGGTTCCGCGGCCAGCAGCGGGGAGAGGTAGACCCAGTCGGCGCCGAGGTCGTGCAGGTGGGGGAGCAGCGCGGCGACGTCGTGCAGGTCCTGCTCGGCGCTGACCTGCAGGCGGTACGTCGACGTGGGCACCCGGGCCGGCACGGCCCGGGTCCTGGCGCTCACGAGGTGCCCCGGCTGGCCTGCTCGCGCAGCGACGCGTCCACCGACCAGTCCACCTCGGGGTCCGGCTCGGCCCACTCCTGCAGCACCAGGACCGACCGGCCCGGCAGCTTCAGCTCGGTGCCGGCCAGCAGTGCGGTCTCGGGATCGGTGCCACCGGCGGTGTCGATGACCGCGGCCCAGCGCCCGGCGTACTCCTCGGGCGGCAGCACGAGCGGCACGTCGTCGGCGCCGGCGTTGAAGAACAGGCAGAAGTGGTCGTCGACGATCGGCCCACCGCGCTCGTCCATGCCCTGGATGCCGTGGCCGTTGAGGTACATCCCCAGGACCCGGCCGTCGCCGTCCCAGTCGGCCTCCTCCATCGGGCGGCCGTCGGGGTGCAGCCAGACGATGTCGTTGAGTCGCTCGGCGCCCTCGGGGCCGGTGCGCACCGTGGAGCCGGTGAAGAACCGCTTGCGGCGGAACGTCGGGTGCTCGGCACGCAACCGCGACACCGCGGCGGTGAACTCCACCAACGGCCGGTCGAGGTCGTCCCAGTGCATCCAGGAGATCTCGTTGTCCTGGCAGTAGGTGTTGTTGTTGCCGCCCTGGGTGCGGCCGCCCTCGTCGCCGTGCAGCAGCATCGGCACGCCCTGGGAGAGCAGCAGCGTCGCGATCATGTTGCGCTGGGTGCGGGCCCGCATCCGCAGCACCTCTGCATCGTCGGTGGGCCCCTCGACGCCGTGGTTCCACGAGCGGTTGTGGCTCTCGCCGTCGTTGCCGTCCTCGCCGTTGGCGTCGTTGTGCTTCTCGTCGTAGGAGACCAGGTCACGCAGGGTGAAGCCGTCGTGGGCGGTGACGAAGTTGATGCTGGCGAAGGGCAGTCGGCCCGACTGCTCGTAGAGGTCGGAGGAGCCGGCCAGTCGCGAGGCCAGCTCGCCGAGCGTGGGCTCGCCGCGCCAGAAGTCGCGCACGGAGTCGCGATATTTGCCGTTCCACTCCGTCCACTGCGGCGGGAAGCCGCCGACCTGGTATCCGCCGGGGCCGACGTCCCAGGGCTCGGCGATCAACTTGACCTGCGAGACCACGGGGTCCTGCTGGACGAGCTCGAAGAACGTGGCGAGCCGGTCGACGTCGTAGAACTCGCGTGCCAGCGCGGCGGCGAGGTCGAAGCGGAACCCGTCGACGTGCATCTCGGTGACCCAGTAGCGCAGCGAGTCCATGATCAGCTGCAGCGAGTGCGGGTGCCGGACGTTGAGCGTGTTCCCGGTGCCGGTGTAGTCCATGTAGTAGCGCTCGTCGTCCTCGACGAGGCGGTAGTACGCGGCGTTGTCGATGCCCTTGAACGACAGCGTCGGCCCGAGGTGGTTGCCCTCCGCGGTGTGGTTGTAGACCACGTCGAGGATGACCTCGATGCCGGCGAGGTGCATCGCCTTGACCATCGACTTGAACTCCTGGACCTGCAGCCCGCGGGCCGAGGGGTCCTCGAGGTCGCGGGCGCCGGCGCTGTACTCCGCGTGCGGGGCGAAGAAGCCCAGGGTGTTGTAGCCCCAGTAGTTGCGCAGCCCCTTGTCGAGCAGGGAGTCGTCCTGCACGAACTGGTGGACCGGCATCAGCTCGATGGCGGTGACGCCGAGCTTGCGCAGGTGCTCGACCACGGCCGGGTGCGCGAGACCGGCGTAGGTGCCGCGCAGCTCCTCGGGCACGTCGGGGTGGAGCATCGTGAGCCCCTTGACGTGCGCCTCGTAGACGACCGTGTCGGTGTAGGGCGTGCGGGGGGCGCGGTCGCCCTCCCAGTCGTAGAACGGGTTGACGACCACGCCCAGGGTCATGTGGGCCGCAGAGTCGTCGTCATTGCGGGACTCCTCGTCGCCGAAGGTGTAGGCGAACAGGGAGGGGTCCCAGTCGATCTCGCGCCACGTCGCCTTGGCGTAGGGGTCGAGCAGCAGCTTCGAGGGGTTGCAGCGCTGCCCGTGCTCGGGCGCCCACGGGCCGTGCACGCGGTAGCCGTAGCGCTGCCCCGGCTGCGCGGAGGGCAGGTAGCAGTGCCACACGTGCGCGTCGACCTCGGTCAGCTCCACGCGCGTCTCGGTCAGTGCGCCGTCCTTGCCGTCCGGGTCGTCGTCGAACAGGCACAGCTCGACCCTCTCGGCGACCTCGCTGAACAGGGCGAAGTTGGTGCCGCCCCCGTCGTACGTCGCCCCGAGCGGGTAGGCGTTCCCGGGCCAGACCTCCATCGGTCTCCCTCCATCGCGATGGGTGGTGCTTGGAACGTTCTAACAAGCCGGTGGGCACCCGCGCCTCACCCGTCGTGGCGGGAACCACCGGGGCGACCCCTGCCGCAGGTGGTTACCACTCGGTAGCATCGGCGTCATGAAGCGCGAGATCTACGACGAGGACCACGAGGCGTTCCGCTCCAGCGTGCGGGAGTTCCTGGAGCGCTCGGTCATCCCGAACGTCGAGCAGCACGCCGTCGACAAGGCCATCCCCCGCGAGTTCTGGCTCGAGGCCGGCAAGCAGGGGTTCCTGGGTCTGGAGATCCCTGAGGAGTACGGCGGCGCCGGCGCCGACGACTACCGCTTCAACGCCGTGATGGCCGAGGAGCTCTCCAAGGTCAACGCCGCCCTCGGCTCCTGCTGGGGCATCCACGCCGACATCACCGCGCCGTACGTCGTGGCGATGGGCACCGAGGAGCAGAAGCAGCGCTGGCTGCCCGGCGTCGCCGCCGGCGAGATCCTGCTCGCCATCGGCATGACCGAGCCCTCCGGCGGCTCCGACCTCGCCGCCTTGAAGACCACCGCGGTCAAGGACGGCGACGACTGGGTGATCAACGGCTCGAAGACCTTCATCACCAACGGCTACTCCGCCGACCTGGTCGTCACCGCGGTCCGCACCGACCCCGAGAAGGGCGCGCGCGGCATCACGCTCTTCGCGATCCCCGCCGACGCCCCCGGCTTCTCCCGCGGCCGCAAGCTCGACAAGGTCGGCCAGGACGAGTCCGACACCGCCGAGCTGTTCTTCGAGGACGTCCGCCTGGGCGAGGACCACATCATCGGTGAGCTCGGCGGCGGCTTCATCGCGATGATGCAGAAGCTCCCGCAGGAGCGCCTGGGTTGCTCGATCAGCAACGTCGCGCACGCCAAGCAGATCCTGCTCGAGACGATCCAGTACACCAAGGACCGCAAGGCCTTCGGTGCCCCGATCGGCACCTTCCAGCACAACAAGTTCCTCCTGGCCGAGCTCGTCACCTCCATCGAGGTCGCCGAGGCCTACATCGACCGGTGCGTCATCGCCCACGACAAGGGCGAGCTCACCCCGGTCGACGCCGCCAAGGCCAAGTGGTGGAGCAGCCAGGTCCAGAACGACGTGCTCGACCACTGCGTCCAGCTGCACGGCGGCTACGGCTTCATGAACGAGTACCGCGTCGCCCGCGCCTGGCGCGACGCCCGCGTCTCGAAGATATGGGCGGGTAGCAACGAGATCATGAAGGAGCTCATCGGCCGCGATCTGGGCCTCTGAGCCGGGGCACCCGGCAGGGCCTGAGCCCAGCCTCACCTTCGTTGCCGGGTCGGTCGGCTCGCAGTTCACTGGACACCGTGACCTCCGAGCTGATCGACCCGCCCGACGTGGACCCCGCCGACGTCGAGCCGGCGCTGCACGACGACGAGCCGCACGGCGAGGGCCTGCGCTCGCGGCTGAACTGGCTGCGTGCCGGCGTCCTCGGCGCCAACGACGGCATCGTGTCCACCTCCGGCGTGGTCGTCGGCGTGGCCGGCGCGACCACCGACCGGACCGCGATCATGGTCGCCGGTGTCGCCGCCCTGGTGGCCGGCGCGCTGAGCATGGCCGCGGGCGAGTACGTCTCGGTCAGCACCCAGCGCGACTCCGAGCAGGCGCTGCTGGCCAAGGAGCGCCGCGAGCTCGAGGAGGAGCCGGAGGAGGAGCTTGCCGAGCTCGCCCAGATCTACGTCGACAAGGGCCTCTCGCCCGAGCTGGCCCAGCAGGTCGCCGTCGAGCTCACCGCCCACGACGCGCTCGGAGCGCACGCCGAGGCCGAGCTCGGCATCGACCCCGACGAGCTGACCAGCGCCTGGCAGGCGGCCTGGGCGTCGATGGTCGCCTTCACCGTCGGGGCACTGCTCCCGCTGCTCACGATCCTGCTGGTCGTGGCCGACCTCCGGGTCCCGATCACGATGGTCTCGGTCGCCGTGGCGCTGGCGTTGACGGGGTGGACCAGCGCCCGGCTGGGCTACGGCCCTCCCGGACGTGCGGTGCTGCGCAACGTCGGCGGCGGTGTCTTCGCGATGGTCGTGACGTTCCTCGTCGGCTCCGCGCTCGGCACCACGATCGGCTGACGAGCCCGGTTCACGCCTGCTCGACGCCGGCGGTGCGGGCCAGCCGGTGCAGCGACTCGCGCAGCGCTGGCTCCGGGGTGACCGCCCGGCGCAGCCCCGCGACCAGCTCGTCGGGCAGGTCGTCGAGCCCGCGCACCTCCTGGTGCAGCCCCTCCATCGTGGCGTCGAGCCGGGCCGCGGTCTCGGCCGCCTCGCGCAGGCCCTCCAGCAGCTCCGGCGGGACGTCGCGGCGGTACTTGTAGAAGATCTTGTGCTCCAGGCTCGCCCAGAAGTCCATGGCGACGGTGCGGAACTGCGTCTCGACCACCACCGGGACGGTGCCCTCGGAGAGGAAGACCGGCACCTCGAGCAGCGCGTGCAGGCTGCGGTAGCCGTTGGGCTTGGGCTCGCGGACGTAGTCGCGCACCTCGACCACGCGCAGGTCCGGCTGGCGGGAGAGCACGTCGAAGACGCGGTAGACGTCGGAGACGAACGAGCACGTCACGCGCACGCCGGCGATGTCGGTGACCCGGGCGCGGACCTCGTCGTACGTCGGGGCGCCACCCACGGCGATGCCCTTGCGCTCCATCTTGTCGGCCAGGCTCTCCAGCGACTTCACGCGCGAGGAGACGTGCTCGATCGGGTTGTGCTCGTGGAGGTGGGTGTACTCGTCCTGCAGGATCTGCAGCTTCGTCAGCACCTCCTCCATGCCGAACTTGTGCTCGAGCAGGAAGCGGCGCAGCCCCTCGTCGGGCGCGGTGCCGGGATCGCCGAAGGTGCTCGGGAAGCGGTCGTGGCTCGGTGACACCCCGCCAGCCTACGGACCCGACCGGGGTCCAGCCCCTAGGTTGCTGGCAGGAGGTCCCTATGAGAGTGGCGGTCGCGCGCGAGACGCGCGAGGGAGAGACCCGGGTGGCGATGGTGCCCGAGCTGGTCGCGAAGCTGAGCGCGCTGGGGCACGAGGTCCTCGTCGAGCCGGGGGCCGGCGCAGGGGCGCTCCACACCGACGAGGCGTACGCCGCCGCCGGTGCCGTGCTCACCGACGACCCCTACTCCGACGCCGAGCTGGTCTGCTCGGTCCAGCCGCTGCCGCGCGACCTGGCCCGGCGGCTGGCCTCGGGCACCGTGACGGTCTCCTTCCTGCCCACGGCGGCCGAGCTCGACCTGGTGCGCGACTACCGCGACCTGGGCGTGACCGCGCTGGCGATGGAGCTGGTGCCGCGCATCTCCCGCGCGCAGTCGATGGACGCGCTGTCCTCCCAGTCGCTGGTCAGCGGCTACCGCTGCGCCGTGGTCTGCGCGGGGCTGCTGCGCCGGTTCCTGCCGCTCAACATGACCGCCGCCGGCACCGTGCCGCCCGCCGAGGTGGTCGTGCTCGGCGCCGGGGTGGCCGGGCTGCAGGCGATCGCCACCGCACGCCGCCTCGGGGCCGTGGTGAAGGCCTACGACGTGCGTGCCGCCGCGGCCGAGGAGATCCGCTCGATGGGCGCCCAGGCGATCGAGCTGGACCTGCCGACGCTCGACGGCGCGGGAGGGTACGCACGCGAGATGACCGAGGAGCGGGCCGCGCTCCAGCGCGAGCTGCTGGCGCCGTACGTCGCTGCGGCGGACGGCCTGATCACGACCGCTGCCGTGCCGGGACGCACGGCCCCGATGCTGGTGACACGGGGGATGGTGGAGGCGATGAGCGCCGGCTCCGTCGTCGTCGACCTGGCCGCTGACTCCGGCGGCAACGTCGAGGGCTCGGTGCCCGGCGAGGTCGTGCGGGTCGGTCGGGCGCAGGTGTGGGGCGGGCGCAACGTGCCGGCCCAGATGCCCGAGCCCGCGTCCCGGCTCTACGCCCAGAACGTGCTCAACCTCGTGGCGCTGCTCAGCGGTGACGCCGGCTCCCTGTCGCTGGACTGGGACGACGAGATCATCGCCGGCGCCTGCGTCACCCACGACGGGGTGGTGCGCCACGAGCCCACCGCGCGGCTGCTCGACGCCCCGGATCCCGAAGGAGGCCTCGCATGACCGACGGCATGGTCTGGCTGACCATCTTCGTGCTCAGCGTCTTCGTGGGCGTCGAGGTGATCTCGAAGGTCTCCTCGACGCTGCACACGCCGCTGATGTCCGGCGCCAACGCCATCCACGGGATCATCCTGCTCGGAGCCGTGCTGGTGACCGGGCAGACCGAGTCCACCCCGACGCTGGTGGTGGGACTGGTCGCGATCGTGCTCGCCGCGGTCAACCTGGTGGGTGGCTTCGTCGTCACCGACCGGATGCTGCAGATGTTCACGCGCAAGAAGCCCGCAGCCCCGAAGGAGGCGCAGCGATGAGCGCCGTCCCCACCTGGGCGCAGCTGGTCTACCTGCTCTGCGCGGTCGGCTTCATCCTGGCGCTCAAGGGGCTGTCGGGGCCACGGACCGCCCGCACCGGCAACCTGATCGGAGCCGGCGCCGCCGCGGTGGCGGTCGTGCTGCCCTTCGTCTACCTCGACCTCGACCACCTGCCGCTGATCATCGGGGCGATCGCGCTGGGCTCCCTGGGCGGCGTGCTGGGCGCGCGTCGGGTGCAGATGACCCAGATGCCGCAGATGGTCGCCCTCTTCAACGGCGTCGGCGGCGGGGCCGCGGCGCTGGTCGCGCTGCTGGAGCTCGAGGAGCTCGGCCACCTCCCCGCCTCCGCGGTGGGGACGTTCGTGCTGGTGGCGACGGCCTTCACGGTCCTGGTGGGCTCGGTGTCCTTCGCCGGCTCGGTGATCACCTTCGCCAAGCTGCAGGACCTGATGACCTCACGGCCGGTGGTCTTCGCCGGGCTGCCGGTGGCGTTCGCCGCCGCCCTGGTCGGCTCGCTGGTGCTGGGGTGGCTCGTCGTCGACGCCACGCTGTTGTGGGCCGGCGTCGCCCTCGGCGTCATGGGTCTGCTGGTCGGCGTCCTGCTCGTGCTGCCGGTCGGCGGGGCCGACGTGCCGATCGTCATCTCGCTGCTCAACGCCTTCACCGGGCTGACCGTCGCGGCCGGCGGCTACGTCCTCGGCAACGTCGTGCTGCTGGTCGCCGGCACCCTGGTCGGCGCCTCCGGCACCTTCCTCACCCTGCTCATGGCCAGAGCGATGGGGCGCTCGGTGCCCAACATCCTCTTCGGTGCCCTCAAGGGCAACTCGACGCTCGGCGCCGGGGAGGCCTCCGACCGCCCGGTGCGCTCGGCCGGCCCCGAGGACGTCGCGATCCTGCTGGGGTACGCCGACCGCGTGATCATCGTGCCGGGCTACGGCCTGGCCGTGGCCCAGGCCCAGCACACGCTGCGCGAGCTCGTCGAGCTGCTGCAGGCGCGCGGCACCCGCGTCGACTACGCCATCCACCCGGTCGCCGGCCGGATGCCCGGCCACATGAACGTGCTGCTGGCCGAGGCGCAGGTGCCCTACGAGCAGCTGGTCGAGATGGACGAGATCAACGGCGAGTTCAAGCACACCGACGTCGTGCTCGTCGTCGGCGCCAACGACGTGGTCAACCCCGCGGCCCGCACCACGCCCTCCGCCCCGATCTACGGGATGCCGATCCTCGACGTCGACCAGGCGCAGCAGGTGGTCTTCCTGAAGCGCTCGATGCGCCCGGGCTTCGCCGGCATCGAGAACGAGCTGCTCTTCGACCCCAGGACCACGCTGCTGTTCGGGGACGCCAAGGAGTCGCTCACCAAGCTGCTGTCGGCGGCGAAGGCGCTGTAGGGGCCGGGCGGTTCATCGGCCGGCCGATGAACCTTGCCGTTGGACGATGGAGTTCCATCGGCCCACGTCAAGGTCTGTCGGACGTCCGATGAACCTCGCGCGTCGCGCTCAGCCCGCCACGCCGTACAACCGGTCCCCGGCGTCGCCGAGACCGGGGACGATGTAGCCCTTCTCGTTGAGCTTCTCGTCCATCGCGGCGGTGACGACGGTGACGGGGACGTCGAGGCCCTCGAGGTCGGCGGCGAGGCGTTCGCAGCCCTCGGGGGCGGCGAGCAGGCAGATCGCGGTGATGTGGTCGGCGCCGCGGTCGGTGAGGAAGCGGATCGCTGCGGCGAGGGTGCCGCCGGTGGCGAGCATCGGGTCGAGCACGTAGCACTGGCGGCCGGAGAGGTCCTCGGGCAGGCGCTCGGCGTACGTCGAGGCCTCGAGGGTGTCCTCGTTGCGCACCATGCCCAGGAAGCCCACCTCGGCGGTGGGGAGCAGCCGCATGAAGCCGTCGAGCATGCCGAGCCCGGCACGCAGGATCGGCACGACGAGCGGCTTCGGCGCGGCGAGGCGTACGCCGTCGGCGACCGCGACCGGGGTCTGCACCTGGACCGGGGCGACCCGGACGTCGCGGGTGGCCTCGTAGGCCAGCAGGGCCACGAGCTCCTCGGTGAGGGCACGGAAGGTCGGGGAGTCGGTGGTCTCGTCCCGTAGCGTGGTGAGCTTGTGGGTGACGAGCGGGTGGTCCACGACCTGGGTGCGCATGGGGTCCAGCCTAGGGACGATCGCGCCCGCGGGCGAAAGGGGTTGGCCCCGGATCACGGGTCTGCCACCCTGGTCACACGCCACCTCGTGGGCCCGGTGCCCGCGCCCGCCCAGGGGGTTCCCGCATGCAGGACACGATCGACGCCCAGCTCGACGACGTCGACCTGGCCGTGGCCGCCTATCGCCGTGCCGGCGAGTGGGTCGTGGACGAGCTGACCCTGGAGCACTGCGAGGACGTCGAGACCCTCGCGGAGGCGCTGCGCCACCTCGGTGGCGACACCGGAGCGATCGCCCTGGTGAGCATCGACGAGGACTTCTTCGTCATCGTCCGCGTGCAGGGCCCCCGCACCCGGGTGCTGCTCTCGGACGCCAGCGCCGCCGAGGACTGGGACCTCGCCGAGTCGGTGCTCGACCTGCTCGACGAGACCGACCCCGACGACCTCGACGAGCGTGACGAGGACGAGCCCGCCGGCGACCTCGGGCTGCTGGTCGACCTCGGCGTCGCCGAGGAGGTCATGGAGGAGCTGATCGACGACGTCGACCTCTACCCCGACGAGGCGCTCTCCGACCTGGCGCGCCTGATGGGCTTCGGCGAGCTCTTCGACGACGTCGTGGGCCTGACCTCCGCGTGATCGGCGATCGCTGGGTGGACCCGATGCGGGCCGCCCTGGAGCAGGCGCGCGCCGCGCTGGCCACCGGTGACGTCCCCATCGGTGCGGTCGTGCTCGACCCGGGTGGTGAGGTGGTCGGTACCGGTCGCAACGTCCGCGAGGCCGAGGCCGACCCGACGGGGCACGCCGAGGTCGTGGCGCTGCGTGGGGCCGCGCGCGCCCGGGGCGAGTGGCGCCTGGAGGGCTGCACCCTGGTGGTCACCCTCGAGCCGTGCACGATGTGCGCAGGTGCCGCGGTGCTCTCGCGCGTGGAGCGGGTCGTCTTCGGGGCCTTCGACGACAAGGCCGGCGCGGTCGGCAGCCTGTGGGACGTGGTGCGCGACCGACGCCTCAACCACCGCCCCGAGGTCGTCTCCGGGGTGCTGGCCGAGGAGTCGGCCGCGCTGCTCGCGGACTTCTTCGACGGGCGGCGCTAGTCCGCCAGCCGGGAGCGGGTCAGGAACCTGACGCCGTACGGCGCCTCGAGGCTGAACCCGGCGCCGCGGCCCTTCACCACGTCGATCGTCAGCACCGTGTGCTTCCAGTACTCGTGCTGCGCCTTGGACATCCACACGGGCACGGCCCGCTCCAGGCCGACGTCGAGGTCCCCGAGGTGCACGTCGGCGTCGCCGAGCATGAAGTCCCCGTCGGGGTAGCACATCGGCGCCGACCCGTCGCAGCAGCCGCCGGACTGGTGGAACATCACCGGTCCGTGGTCGGCCGTGAGGCGGCGGAGCAGCTCCGCCGCCTCGTCGGTGACATCGACCATCAGAAGAAGCCGAGCGCGTCCGGGGAGTAGGACACGAGCAGGTTCTTGGTCTGCTGGTAGTGGTCGAGCATCATCTTGTGGTTCTCGCGGCCGATGCCGGACTGCTTGTAGCCGCCGAACGCCGCGTGGGCGGGGTAGGCGTGGTAGCAGTTGGTCCACACGCGGCCGGCCTTGATCTCCTTGCCCGCGCGGAACGCCTGGGCGCCGTCGCGGGACCAGACCCCGGCGCCGAGGCCGTAGAGGGTGTCGTTGGCGATCTTGAGGGCGTCGGCCTCGTCGTCGAAGGACGTGAGCGAGACGACCGGGCCGAAGATCTCCTCCTGGAAGATCCGCATCGAGTTGCTGCCCTCGAAGATGGTGGGCTGCACGTAGTAGCCCTCGGCGAGGTCGCCCTCGAGCACGGTGCGCTCGCCGCCGGTGAGGACCTTGGCGCCCTCGGCCTTGCCGATGTCGATGTAGGACAGGATCTTCTCGAGCTGGTCGGAGGAGGCCTGGGCGCCGATCATCGTGGCGTCGTCGAGCGGGTTGCCCTGGATGATCTTCTCCACGCGGGTGACGGCGTCGCCCACGAAGTCGGCGTACATCGAGCGCTGCACCAGCGCCCGCGACGGGCAGGTGCAGACCTCGCCCTGGTTGAGGGCGAACATCGCGAAGCCCTCGAGCGCCTTGTCGTAGAACGCGTCGTGCTCGGCGGCGACGGAGTCGAAGAAGATGTTCGGGCTCTTGCCGCCGAGCTCGAGGGTCACCGGGATGATGTTCTGGCTGGCGTACTGCATGATCAGCCGGCCCGTCGTGGTCTCGCCGGTGAAGGCGACCTTCGCGACCCGCGAGCTCGAGGCCAGCGGCTTGCCGGCCTCCACGCCGAAGCCGTTGACGATGTTGACGACGCCGGCCGGGAGCAGGTCGCCGACGAGCTCGATGAGCTTGAGGATCGACCAGGGGGTCTGCTCGGCGGGCTTGAGCACCACGCAGTTGCCGGCGGCCAGGGCGGGGGCGAGCTTCCAGACCGCCATCAGGATCGGGAAGTTCCACGGGATGATCTGGCCGACGACGCCCAGCGGCTCGTGGAAGTGGTAGGCGACGGTGTTCTCGTCGATCTCGCCGATGGAGCCCTCCTGGGCCCGCAGCACGCCGGCGAAGTAGCGGAAGTGGTCCACGGCCAGCGGTAGGTCGGCGGCGAGGGTCTCGCGGACGGGCTTGCCGTTCTCCCAGGTCTCGGCGACGGCCAGCACGGTGAGGTTCTCCTCCATCCGGTCCGCGATCTTGAGCAGGACGTTGGAGCGCTCGGTCGTCGACGTACGACCCCACGACTCGGCGGCGGCGTGTGCGGCGTCGAGGGCGGCCTCGATGTCCTCCTCGGTGCCGCGGGCGATCTCGGTGAACGGCTTGCCGTTGACCGGCGAGATGTTCTCGAAGTAGTTGCCGCGGATCGGGTCGACCCACTCCCCACCGATCCAG
The DNA here is from genome assembly GCF_001627265.1 of Nocardioides sp. REDSEA-S30_B4. Taxonomy (NCBI): domain Bacteria; kingdom Bacillati; phylum Actinomycetota; class Actinomycetes; order Propionibacteriales; family Nocardioidaceae; genus Nocardioides; species Nocardioides sp. REDSEA-S30_B4. The sequence goes on from NZ_LUPI01000034.1 coordinate 11,930, forward strand.
TGGCCGTAGCGGCTCTGGACGGAGACGAGGGAGTCGGGGGCTCCGGGCGGTGCGTAGACGGTCATGGTCGCTCCTTGCGTCGGTGGCGTCAGTGGCAGTGGGCCGTCGACGTGACGGCGCTCACAGACGCTAGGAACCGCGACGTTGCGGGCACGTTGCTGCGGGTCCGCAACCACGTGGACGTGCCAGCATGGGGCGGTGCGGCCACCCGAGTGCGACCTCTGCGGCGCGAGCGGCGAGGACGTGGTCACGGTTCACTTCGCCGGGGAGCACGACGGTGCGGGGTCGACCAGGGGGTCGGAGGTCGGGCACCCGGACGGGGTCGCCTGGCTCTGTGCCGGGCACGTCGACGCGACGCGATCCCTGACCCACCTGACGTTCACGGCGGCGCGACGGGTCATCGGGCTCACCGAGGTCCCGCCCGGGGTGCCGTCGCTGCTGAGCCTGCAGTGGCCGAGCGGGACCGGTGGCACCGACGGCGTCGAGGTCAGCAGCAGCGAGGTCCTGTGGTGGAGCCGTCCGGGTGGATCAGGTGGCCGCTTCGGGGAGGCCGCCCGCGGGCAGTCCCACGAGGACTACCGCCTGCACGGCCCAGCGGTCGCGTGCCCGCCGGAGGTCGAGCGCCAGGTGGACGTAGCCGTCGGACGGTGAGTGCTCAGCGCAGCTCGCGGTCGAGGCGGGTGACCTGTCCGTCGACGAGCGCGCGCATCGGCGAGGTCGTCGGCACGACGGCCTGCTGGGCCACCCACATGTCGTAGTCGTCGCGGCCCCACGCCGAGCGGGTCCAGGCCGACATCAGGTCGGCCTCGCGGCTGCGGAGCAGGGCGTGGCGCAGCGAGGACTCCAGCCCCTCCCGCAGTCGTACGACGCCGGGTGCCGTCGACCGAGGCAGGACCGGGCCCCGGTAGGACCGCATAGCGCCGCGCAGGTCGCCGGCCGCGAGCAGGGCCTCGGTGGCGATCCAGTCGCCGGAGACCGAGGCGGTGAGCCGGTAGGGCCGGGAGGCCAGCAGCTCCTCCCCGAGCAGCCCGCGCAACCGGTTGAGCTCGGCGCGCAGGGTGGATGAGCCGCCGTCGTCCTCGTAGAGCAGGACCGCCAGCTCGTCGCCGGTGAGGCCTGCCGGGGCGGAGGCGAGCAGCATGGCGAGCTCGGAGTGCCGGGGGCTGAGCCGCAGGGTCGAGAGGCGTCCACGGCCGTCGTCGACGGTGAGCAGGGCCTCGCTGCGCCCCAGCGACTCCAGCATCAGCCCGATGCCGCTGGTGCGCGGTGCTGCCTGGCGGGTGGAGAGCTGGTCGCGGGCGAGCTCGGCCTCGGCCATCCGGGCTGCGGCGCGCACCATCGCCAGGGTCTGGGGCACCACCACCTGGTCGCCACCGGTGACGTCGAGGACGCCGAGCAGCTCGCTGGTCGCGGGGTCGTGGATGGGGGTGGCGGCGCACGACCAGGGCTGCACGCTGGCGCGGAAGTGCTCGGCGCGGGTGATGGTGGCGGCGCGGCCGGTGGCCAGCGCGAGCCCGGGGGCGTTGGTGCCGGCGATCCGCTCGTCCCAGTTGCTGCCCTCGACGAAGCCGATCGACTCGGCCTTGCGCAGCGTGCTGGGGGCGCCGCACACCCACAGCAGCTGGCCGGCGGCGTCGCCGATGGCCATGACGGCGTCGCAGTCGCGCACGGCCTGCCCGAGCACGTCGTCGAGCAGCGGGAAGACCCGGGCCAGCGGATGCGCCTCGCGCAGGCTGTGCAGGTCGGACTCCTGGATCGTCACCGGCGCCTCGGGGGCGTCGGAGGTGACACCGGCGGCGGCAGAGCGCTGCCAGGACTCGGCGACCTCGGCGCGCATCGCGCCGCGGGCGGTCCGTCGGCTCATGAGATCAGTAGACATCGTGGAGGGGCACCTCGCCAGGGAACGGTGTGACCGGCGTCTCTCGCAAGACGTCTTGCAGGGTCGCGCCACCGACGTTGCAACGACGTTGCATCAGGTGGCGAGCACGAAGTCCGACCAGCGCATCCGGTGGACCGGCCAGGTCGCCGGCGACGTGGGTGGCGGCAGGCCGGGGGCTCGCGAGCGGTAGCGACGACCGCTCGCGGTGGTCGTCTCGACCTCGTGCTGGCGAGCCAGGGCGGCGGTGACGACTGCCGACCAGGCCGCGGACTCCTTGACGTGGTTGCAGCCCTCGCAGAGCCCCTGTCCGTTGACGGCGCTGGTGGCTCCGCCGTCGGCGTGGGGGACGACGTGGTCGCGGTGCCGGACGGGCGCGTCGCACCAGGGGGTGCGGCAGGTCCGGTCGCGGGCCTCGAGGAAGGCCGCCAGCCCGGCGGGGAAGGTGCGTGCCTGGCTGTCCATCGCCACCAGCTGCCCCGCGGGGTCGACGTAGAGGCGTCGCAGCGACGCGAGGCCCTCGGCGTGCGCGCGTGCGACGAGGTCGCGCACGTCGTCCGCGCACAGCGGCACCGGTCCGACGCCGGGGGCGCCGACCCAGCCGGCCTGGTCGCCCTGCGCACCCGGAAGGTTGAGCAGGACGCCGTCGCTGACGGTCACCTGCACCACGACCGGGACGACGGGCGTGCCTTCGGCGGTGGTCTCGGACAGTGCTCGCGTCACGAGGGTGTCGGCCATGACCTGGCCGCGGGTGCGCTCGTCGCCCGCCGCGCGGGCGGAGTCGGCGGCTCGGCTCAGCGTCGCGTGCACCGAGACGCCCTCGGACAGCGGCAGCAGCGCCGAGAGGCGGACCATGCCGTCGGCGGCGGGTCGCAGGCTGGTGTGGCGTTCGTTGACGGCCTTGCGGTGCCGCGCGACGGCGGCGGCCGGGTCGGCGGCGTAAGCCCGACGATCGACCTCGGCGCGGAACCGTCGCTCGCCCCACCCCTCGGTCGTCGATCGGTCGGCCATCAGGGCGGCGTCGATCGCGCGCCGGTCGGCGAGGCTCAGGCAGGCCGTGCCCTGCGCGATCTGGAGCGCCCGCCACTCGCTGCACCAGCCGGCCTGCATCGCGGCCAGCGTGTGCGGCAGCTCCCGGCACAGGACAACGGCGAGCCCGAGGTGGATGCCGCCCCGGTGCGGCGACTCCCGACGCGCGAGGGCGACCTCGGCCCCGATGCCCCGCTCGCGGAGCGCGGCAGGCAGATGGGCCCGCTCCTCGACGCGCGCGGTCTTCAGGGCGACGGCGAGCCGGGCCTGCGCCGCGGCCACGGTGTTCTTCAGTGACTCGAGCTCGTCGATCAGGTCGACGGCTTCCCCGGAACGCTCACCCGGAGCGGCCTGCTCGACCGCAGTCGTGCGCGCCAGCACCTGCTGCTGCAGGTCGCTGAGCGTGGTGGCCGAGGTCATGACGACACGCTAGTCGAACACCAGTTCGAACGCAAGGGTGCCGGAAGACGATTTCGTCCCGATCAGGTCGCTCCGGTATGTTCACCTGCGGTGGCGTGTCCGAGCGGCCGAAGGTGCATCACTCGAAATGATGTGTGGGGTCAAACCCACCGTGGGTTCAAATCCCACCGCCACCGCCAGCGTCGCGAGAGCCCCGGAGACCTCCTGGTCCCGGGGCTCTCGCCGTCTGCGACGCTGTCGGGGTGCGGACCTGGCTGCTCCTCGCCGGTGCGGTGCTCTGCGAGGTGTCCGGCTCGCTGTCCCTGAAGCTCGCCCTGGACCACCGCTGGCTCTACGTGCTCGTGGTCGTCGGTTACGCAGCGTCCTTCACGCTGCTGGCGATGGTGCTGCGCCGTGGCATGCCGCTGGGGGTGGCCTACGGCATCTGGGGTGCGTCGGGCGTCGCGCTGACCGCCGTGCTGTCGGCGCTCGTGCTGGGAGAGCCGTTCACCGCGCTCGTGGTGCTCGGGCTGGTGCTGATCGTCGGCGGCGTCCTCACCGTCGAGCTCGGGTCCGAGCGTGCCCAGCGTGCCAGGGAGGCCGACTGATGGCGTGGCTGCTGCTCGCCGGTGCCATCGTCTGCGAGGTCGGGGGCACGCTGTCCCTCCGGGTGGCGGCGACGGGGCGCCGGGGCTGGTACCTCCTGGTCGTCACGGCGTACGTCGCCGCGTTCTCGCTCCTCGGCCTGGCCCTCGCCGGCGGGCTGGGGCTCGGTGTCGCCTACGGCGTGTGGGCCGCGACCGGTGTCGCGTTGACCGCGGTGGGCTCCCGCCTGCTCTTCGACGAGCCGCTGACCCCGCTCATGGGCGCCGGACTCGCGCTCATCATCGTCGGTGTCCTGCTCGTCGAGCTCGGCGTCCACGCGGGCTGAGGTGCCGGGCCCCCGGCTCAGGACGGCAGCCACACGCTGAAGGCAGGCGCCTCGCCCTCGCCCCAGAGCCCGTCTCTCACCCTCACCTCGTACGCCGCTGGGCCGGCCTTGCCGATCTCGATCGCCGCGGTGCCGGCCGCGTCGGTGGTGACCCGGACCCGCTGCAGGACCTTGCCTCGACGCAGCACTCGCACCCGGAGCTCCTGGTCGGGGCCCCACCCGGTCAGCCGGGCGTCGAACATCTCGCCGTCAGTCGGGTACTCCGGTGCCGAGGTGACCGCGGGGTCGTAGCCGGGGCGCGCTGACACCGCGACGTACGCCGTCTGCACGAGCTCACCGGGCTGGGCGGCGTCGCTGACCTGCACCGCGTGGACGCCCTCGGCCAACCCGGTGGTCAGGCACGTGAGCCGCTCGTCGTCGTACTCGCACGGCACCGCACCCTCGACCCGCTCGTCCTGACGCAGCCCCTTCTCTGCGGGGCCGATCGTGACCGTGATGTCGCCGTCCGGGTGCACCACACGCCCGGTCACGTCCTCGCCCGGCGCGACGGCGGGCGGCACGTCCTCGACGCCGAGCGGGGTGTCGACGGCGAAGCCGCAGCCGGACGTCGCCGCGAGGGTCAGCAGGGTCATCAGGAGCAGCGGCGTGCGTGGGGCGAGGGGCATGACGGCAGCGTGCCCCGTCGTGTGCCCGGCACGCTTGAGCACGCGGGCTCAGCCACGACCTGATCCGCTGCCGGATCCGCTGCAGCCGCGCCACCGGCGGCCTCGTCGCTGGGCCCAGCTCACCCGCTGAGCAGTCCGAGCAGTCGTCGGATGACGCTGTGCCACCACCCAGTGGGCTCGACCGAGGAGCCGGGCCCTGTCCCCAGCGCCACCGGAGCGGTGACGGTGGCGGGCTCGAACCGCCCGACCCCGGGAGTCTCGGAGCTCCACGCCGTGCAGGGGTTGACGCTCGGCCTGCCCCGCTCCATGACGGGCGCCATCACCCACAGCCGCTCGGGGTCGGGGTCGCCGGAGGCGACGGCGCCGTCCCACCAGCCCGGCAGACCGAGGACCAGCGTGAGGGTGTCGTCCACCGGTCCGCCCCACCAGACGTCCTCGACCGCGACGACGGCCTCGTCGGTCACCAGGTCCACGGACACGAACCGTGCGGTGAACACCTGCTCGGCGTCACGCAGCACTGCCGAGGGCCCGACGCACGACAGCGCAGCAGCGGGCCCGGCCGCCACCACGGGGAGCCCCACGAGGAGGCAAGCGGTGAGGGCGGCGACGAGCAGACGACGTACGACGGTCCCGGTCATGTTCCTCAGACGACGCGGCCGGGCGGTCGGTTCCCCGGTGACGCGATGCCCGAGGATGGCCCGCGTGATCATCGTCGAGTTCGAGGGCAAGCGCCCCCGCGTCCATCCCGAGGCCTTCGTCGCCGAGACCGCCACCCTGATCGGTGACGTGACCGTCGAGAAGGGCGCGAGCGTCTGGTACGGCGCGGTCCTGCGCGGCGACATCTGCACGATCGTGGTGCGCGAGGGCTCCAACATCCAGGACAACTCCGTGCTGCACGCCGCCCCGGGCCACACGCTCACCGTGGGCCCGGACGCCACCGTCGGGCACTCGTGCACCGTGCACGGCCGCGACGTCGGGGAGAGGGCGCTCGTCGGCAACGGCAGCACGCTCCTGGACGACTCGGTCGTGGGTCCCGGCACCCTGGTCGGAGCGGGCTCGGTGGTCACGCCGGGCACCGAGCTGCCCGGCGGCATGGTCGCCACGGGCATCCCCTGCAAGCCGCTCAAGCCGGTCGAGGGCACCAGCTCCCAGCTGTGGATCGACTCCAACGCGGAGTACTACCGCGACCTCGCCGACCGCCACCGTCGTACGGCGCGGACGACCGACCCCCTGGTCTAGACCACCGGCAAAGACATGCCCCAGGGCGTAACCCGCGTCACACGGCGACGTTGCGCGGACCGAGAGCATCCGTATTTCTCGATTCCCTGGGGAGGGAGCCTGATGTCGTCATCCCGTCGTCCCCCCGTACGTCCGACCGTCCGCTCGACCGTCCGCTCGACCGGTCGCGCCGCCGCAGGTCTCGTCGCCAGCCTCGGCCTCGCCGCCGGTGGCGTGGCCGCCGCGCAGCCGGCCACCGCAGCGACCCCGGCCGCCGAGCCGGCGTCCTCGCTGCTCGGTGGTGTCGCCGGCCTCGCCGAGCTGCGTGACTACGTCGTCACCGTCGACCCGGCGCTCGACGTCGTGCCGCGCCTCGCGCGGCAGCTGACCGAGCCGCTGGGCGGCACCGTGCTGTTCACCTACGACGAGGTGCTCAACGGCTTCGCCGTCCGGCTCCCGGCCGTGGCGGCCCCCGCCCTGCGCGCCCTGCCCGCCGTGGAGACCGTCCGCGCGGACGTCGAGGCCGTCGCCACCGGCGAGCAGGCCGACGCCACGTGGGGCATCGACCGCACCGACCAGCGCTCGCTGCCGCTGGACTCCACCTACTCCTACGCCGACGACGCCGGCCGCGACGCTCACGTCTACGTCATCGACACCGGTCTCAACCCCGACCACGCCGAGTTCGCCGGCCGCGTCGGCGAGGGCCGCAACTTCATCGCGGGCGGCTTCCTCGGCCTCGGCAGCGTCGACCCGACCGCCTGGGACGACTGCAACGGTCACGGCACCCACGTCACCAGCACGGCCGCCGGCAGCACCTGGGGCATCGCCAAGAAGGCGACCGTCCACGCCGTCCGCGTGCTCAACTGTCAGGGCTCCGGCAGCGGCGCCGCGATCATCGCCGGCATCGACTGGGTCGCCCAGAACGCCGAGCCCCAGTCTGTCGCGAACCTCTCGCTCGGCACCGTGAGCCGCTCGGCCGACGTCGACAACGCCGTCACCGCACTCGTGCAGTCCGGCGTCGCCGTGGCAGTCGCTGCGGGCAACGACAACAAGGACGCTTGCACGACGTCCCCGGCCGCGGCGCCGGCCGTCCTGACCACCGGCTCGACCGAGCGCACCGACGCCCGGTCGTCGTTCTCCAACTACGGCTCCTGCGTCGACCTGTTCGCGCCGGGCAGCAGCATCACCGCCGCCGACCACCGCAGCACCACCGGGTCGACCGTGCTGAGCGGTACGTCGATGGCCAGCCCGCACGTCGCCGGCGTCCTGGCCCTGGTCCGCTCGATCGATCCGGGGCTGTCCGCGACCGCCGCGCAGGACGTCGTGGTCGACGGGTCCAGCACCGCCAAGGTCACCAACCCCGGCGCCGGGTCCCCCAACAGGCTGCTGTGGTCCGGCGTCGCGGTCGACGACCCGAGCATCGACCGCGCCCCCAGCGCCGCGTTCACCAGCAGCTGCGACGGCCTCACCTGCTCCTTCGACGCCAGCGGTTCCCGCGACGACAAGGGAATCGCGGCGTACTCCTGGTCCTTCGGTGACGGGTCCTCGGCCTCCGGCGTGAGCCCCGCGCACTCCTACGCCGACGGCGGCGCCCGCACGGTGACCCTGACCGTCACCGACACCGCCGGCCAGAGCGCCAGCACCACCGGCCAGGTGGCGCCGTTCGACCCGACCTCGGTGCCGTGCACCGGCTGCATGGAGTACTCCGGCACCCTCGCCGCCGGCGGCACCGCCTACCCGGCCGGCTCCGCGGGCTTCACCGCCAGCGGCTCCCTCGAGGGCTGGCTCCGCGGCCCCGCCGCCGCCGACTTCGACCTGACCCTGCAGCAGCGCTCCTGCGGTCTGCTCTGGTGCTCCTGGAGCGACCTCGCGACCAGCAGCACCGCCGGCTCGGAGGAGGAGATCAGCCGCTCGGTCGCCAACGGGACCTACCGCTGGGTGATCACCGCCCGCAGCGGCTCGGGTGACTGGCAGTTCTGGGGCGACCCCCGCTGACGCAGCCCCCTGACCGACCCCGCTGAACCCTCCCGGCGGCCCTAGGGTCGGAGGCATGTCTCTCCCGAGCGTGTCCTCCGAGTCCCTGGGGCCGTCGGTGCGTGTCGAGCGCGACGGCCCGGTCACGACCGTCATCATCGACCGGCCCCACGCCCGCAACGCCGTCGACGGCCCGACGGCCGCGGCGCTGGCCGAGGCGTTCCGCGCCTTCGACGCCGACCCCGAGCAGCGGGTCGCGGTCCTCCACGGGGACGGTGGCACGTTCTGCGCCGGCGCCGACCTCAAGGCCATCGGTACGTCGGAGGGCAACCGTGTCGATCCGCTGCCGGCCGACGGGCCGATGGGGCCCACGCGGATGCGCCTGTCCAAGCCGGTGATCGCCGCGATCGAGGGTCACGCCGTGGCCGGTGGGCTGGAGCTCGCGACCTGGTGCGACCTGCGGGTGGCCGCCGGCGACGCGGTGCTCGGGGTCTTCTGCCGCCGCTGGGGCGTGCCGCTGATCGACGGCGGGACGGTGCGGCTGCCGCAGCTGATCGGGACCAGCCGCGCGATGGACCTCATCCTCACCGGGCGCCCCGTCGACGCCTGGGAGGCCGAGCGGATGGGCCTGGTCAACCGAGTCGTGCCGGTCGGGCAGGCCCGGGTCGAGGCGGAGGGCCTGGCCCGGCAGCTCGCCGGGCTGCCGCAGACGTGCCTGGTCCACGACCGGCTCTCGGTGCTGGAGTCGGAGGGGCTGACCGAGGAGGAGGCGCTCGAGGTCGAGCACCGGCACGGACTGGTCTCGCTCACCGAGGCCGTCGAGGGCGCGCAGCGGTTCGTGGCCGGCGAGGGCCGCCACGGCCGGCCGGTCGGGGAGCGGTGGACCTAGCGCAGCTCGCCGCGCGAGCCGAGGCAGACCGCGACCAGCTCACCGGGCGAGACGCCCTCGTGGGCGGCCCAGCCGCGGGCGAAGGAGACGACGCGCAGCTCGCCGGCCGGCGTACGGATGAGGGAGGCCGCTGGGGTGGAGCCGTCGGCGAAGCCGGTGGTGCTGCAGCGGTGGTCCGTCATGAGCCGTGCGAGCTGCGCGTCGACAGGCGTGGCCGCGGAGGGAGGGGCCGCGGGCTCGGCCTGGACGTGGGACGCGAGTCCGATGGAGACGACCGCGCCCAGCACCAACCCCTTGACCACGTCGAGCGCACGGGGCACGACCCAGGGAGGGGTGGGCCGCGCGAGGCGCTCGGTGGGGGAGTCGGGCATGCCACCACAACGAGGCCGCGAGCCGCCTGGTCACGCCGGTAAGGACCGGTGTGACCCGAGCCACCCCCGCTCGTGGTGCACCGATGGGCCAGGATGGCTCGGTGACCTGGTTCTCCTCACCGACCGACGCCGCCGAGCGGCTCACCGCCACCGGCTACCTCGCGGACACCGCGACGGCGACCACGACCTACCTCGCCGGCGCGCTGGAGAAGCCGCTGCTGCTGGAGGGGCCGGCGGGTGTCGGCAAGACCGAGCTGGCCAAGGCGGTCGCCCGCTCCACGGGAGCCGAGCTGGTGCGCCTGCAGTGCTACGAGGGGCTGGACGAGGCGCGCGCCCTCTACGAGTGGAACTACAAGAAGCAGCTGCTCCGCATCCAGGCCAGCCAGGGCCAGACCTGGGACGAGACCCACGACGACATCTTCACCGACGAGTTCCTGCTGACCCGCCCGCTGCTGACCGCGATCCGTCGGGAGCAGCCGACGGTGCTGCTGATCGACGAGGTCGACAAGACCGACGTCGAGGTCGAGGGGCTGCTGCTGGAGGTGCTCAGCGACTTCCAGGTCACCATCCCGGAGATGGGGACGATCGCGGCGGTGCGCCGCCCGTACGTCGTGCTCACCTCCAACGCCACCCGTGAGCTGTCCGAGGCGGTCAAGCGGCGCTGCCTCTACCTCCACCTGGAGTACCCCGACGCCGACCGCGAGCGCGACATCGTGCTCTCCCAGGTGCCCGAGCTGGAGGAGGGCGTGGCCACCCAGCTGGTCACCCTCGTCGGCCGGCTGCGCGAGCTGGAGCTGAAGAAGGCCCCGTCCATCGCGGAGTCCATCGACTGGGCGCGCACCCTGCTGGCCCTGGAGATCAAGGACCTCGACGACGCCGCCGTCACCGCCACCCTGGGCGTCGTCCTCAAGCACGTCACCGACACCGAGCGCGCGGTCAAGGAGCTGCGCCTGGCCCGCGTCTGAGCCGCGGCCCCACCGTCGTCAGCGTCATGAGCCCCCGTTCCGGTCTGCTGGACCGCCACATCGCCTTCCTTGAGGCGCTGCGGGCCGCCGGCCTGCCCGTGTCCATCTCCGAGGACCTCGACGCCGTGTCGGTGCTGCAGGCCCTGGACTGGGCCGACCGCGCGACGCTGAAGGAGGGGTACGCCGCCACGCTGGTCAAGCGGCACCAGTGGCGACCGACCTTCGACGCGCTCTTCGACCTCTACTTCCCGCGGATGATCGGCGAGGGCGCCGGCGGGCGGCTGGACCCCGCGGCCGAGGGCGTCGAGGGCGAGGCGGGCGAGGGCGGCGACACCGGCGAGGACCAGGAGGCGCCGGCGGGCGCCCGCGACAACGGGGCGGCGCTCGCGGAGCTCCGCGAGCGGCTTGAGCAGGCGCTGCTGGACGGTGACCAGGAGGCCCTGGACGCGCTGGCGGTCGAGATGGTCGGCCGGTTCGGCGCGATGCCGGGGCGTGGCCCAGGGCTGTCGTCGTGGTCGGCGTACACCGCCCTGCAGCGCGTCGCGCCCGGCGAGCTCGTCGACCAGATCGTGCAGGGCCTGATGGCCGACGGGCGCACCGAGGAGGAGGCCGACCGGCTGGCCGGTCGCCGCATCGGCGGGTTCACGCGCCAGGTCGAGGCCGACGCGCGGCGACGCATCGGCGAGGAGAAGGGCCCCGACCACGTCGCCCAGGCCGCGCTGCGACCGACCATCGACCGGCTCGACTTCCTGTCCATGCGGCGCAGCGACCTGGAGGAGATGCGGCGCGAGATCCAGCCGCTGGCCCGCCGGCTCGCCACGCGGCTGACCCAGCAGCACCACGCCCACCGGCGCGGACCGCTGGACTTCCGGCGCACCGTGCGTGCCTCGATCTCCACCGGCGGGGTCCCGCTGACCACCCACCACCGGCCGAAGCGGCCGCACCGCAGCGAGCTGGTCGTGCTGTGCGACGTGAGCGGCTCGGTGGCCAACTTCGCGCAGTTCACGCTGCTGCTGGTCTTCGCGCTGCGCGACCAGTTCACGAAGGTCCGCGCGTTCACCTTCATCGACCACGTCCACGAGGTCACTCACCACTTCAAGCCCGGCGCCGACGTCGTCGACGTGATGACCGAGCTCGCCGCCAGCACCGCCCAGGCGGCGCTGTGGGGGCGCACCAACTACGGCCGGGCGCTGACCACCTTCGCCGAGAAGCACGCTGACGCCATCGGCCCGCGCACCGCCCTGTTGGTGCTGGGCGACGCCCGCTCCAACTACTCCGACCTGGCCGTCGACACGCTGTCCGAGCTCGTGGACCAGTGCCGGCACGCCTGGTGGCTCAACCCCGAGCACCAGCGGCACTGGGACACCGGCGACTCCGCGGCCTCGCGCTACGCCGCCGCGATGCCCATGGTCGAGTGCCGCAACCTGACCCAGCTCACGGAGTTCGTCCACCAGGTCCTCTGACGGGTGCTCCGCGGGTGGGGGCTCGTCCTGCCACCCGGACGGGGCGTGACGGTCGTCGCAGGGCGTCGTTGAATACCTGAAACGTGTTCACGTCTTGGGAGGTCCCATGTCCCGCCTCGTCCGCTCCGCGCTCGCCACGGGCGTGGGCGCTGCCATCGCGCTCGGTGCCGCCGCCCCGGTGACGACGTCCGCCTCGGCGGCGCCCGCGCCGGTCGTCGCCGCTGCTCCCGCTCCCCAGGTGCCCGCTGCTGCCCCGGGGAGGACGAAGGGCAAGGACCTGCGCCGCGTGGTGTACGTCGGCAACAACTGGGACGGCACCGCCGACGTCCTGCTCCCCGGCAGCTTCAAGCGGATCGGCCGGCTCGACATCGTCCCGGACTACGACGAACGGATCGCCGAGATCAGCCTCAACCCCTACCGGCTGGTCTACTACCTCGCCATCCAGCAGCTCATCGGCGAGGGCCACGACCAGCTCGTGGACGACATGTACTCCTCCAACGACGGACGTCTGCTGATCGTCTCGCGCCCCTCCTTCGCCGACGTGGTCGCCCTCGACCTGGCGACCGGGGAGATCGTGTGGCGCTTCGCCGTCGACGGGGTGCGCTCGGACCACATGGCGCTCTCGCCCGATGGGGAGACCGTCGTGGTGTCGGCGTCGACCGGCAACGTCGTGCACGCCCTGGACGTCGAGACCGGTGAGGAGGTCGGCGGCTTCGAGTCCGGCGGCTCGCCGCACGAGTCGGTCTACCTCGACGACGGCGAGACGATCCTGCACGCCAGCATCGGCATGGTCTACAGCCCGCTCGACGACCCCGCGCTCGACGCCACCAAGCAGGAGCGGGTGCTGCAGCTCGTCGACGCCGACACCTTCGAGATCATCCGCCGCTACGACCTGCGTGCGGCGCTGGACGAGGCCGGCCTCGAGGACGTCTCCACCGCCGTGCGCCCGCTGACCCACACCCCCGACGACGACACGTTCGTCTTCCAGCTCTCCTTCTTCCACGGCTTCGTGGTGATGGACCGCAGGACCGGGAGGATCACCAAGGTCAAGCGACTGCCGAACCTCATCCCCGACACCCCGCGCGAGCTCTATCTCCTCGACTCCGCGCACCACGGGATCTCGATGGACCCCACCGGCAAGCACATCTGCGTCGCCGGGACGATGTCGGACTACGCGACCGTCGTGTCCTACCCGCGGATGAAGCGCTCGAAGCTGCTCAAGGGCGGCCTCAAGCCCTACTGGGTCACCCAGTCGTGGAACGGCAAGCACTGCTACATCTCGTGGTCGGGCTCCGACACGGTCTCCAAGATCTCCTACCGCAAGGCCAAGATCGTGCGGACGACCGACGTCGGCTACCACCCGCAGCGGGTGCGCAACGGCTTCATCCAGCGCTCCTACGTCGCCGACCTGCCCCAGGACCAGCCCGGTCACGGCTGAGGCTCCCGCACCACCTGGAAGACCCTGCTGGTGACCTCGGTGCCCTCCGGTGCGCCGAGGAAGCCCGCGCGGTGCAGCTCGCGGACCGCCGCGTGCACCGAGGGGTCGGTGCTGGCGTCGACCAGGGCCGCGCCCTCGGCGTACGCCTCGAAGCCGTGGTGGGCGGCGACCCCCTCGCCGCCGGCACGGCTCTCGAAGGTGACGGTGACCTGCTCGACGGAGTCCGGGTTGGCCACCCCGTCCAGCAGGGGTACGACGTCACCCCGGTGCTCCAACGACAGCACGTGACTCCCTGCGGGGAACCCGTCGAGCTGCCCGGTCGGTGAGCCCAGCGTCACCGCGTGGCTGATCGGCACGCCGTGCTCGCACGCGGAGGCCAGCAGGTCGGCGGCGAGCATGCCGCCCTGGCTGTGCCCGACGACGAGGACCGGGTCGTCCCCGACGCCGGCCTGTGCGAGGGCCTCGAGGACCCCGTCGGCGTAGCCGTTGTCGAGGCCGCCGACGAGCCGCAGGTTGGTGCCCATGTCGCGCACGTCGCCGTCCTCGGTCCAGGGCAGCGTGGTCATGTCGTCGGTGCCGGGCAGGAGGAGCACGTGACGGGTGTCGCCGCCGGGACCGGTGAGCGTCTGCAGCTCCAGGGTGCCGTTCAGCTCCGGGTGGTCGGGGCCGCTGAGCTCGCTGAGCTGGCGGGCGTGGTCGACGAGGTCTGCGACGGAGCGGGGCGCGGTGGTCGACGACTCGACCCGGACGCCCGGCAGGAGGGTCGTGCGGGCGGGGCGCCCGGGGTAGAGCCGCGCCAGCAGGCCGGCGGCTGCTCCGGCGTCGGCGAGGTCGAGGGGCAGCCCGAGCGGCCCTCCCGGTGCGCCCGGCGTCAGCCCGTCCCACACTCCCTCGAGGAACCCGCCGCCGCCGGCGACGAGGTGCTCGACCTCCTGGGGGTGCTCGGTGAGCCACGTCTCGACGAGCGGTGCGGCCCGGGCGGGGAGGTCGGGCACCGTCAGGGCGATCCTCCCGGCCGCGAGCGCCGCGGCCGGGAGGGCGGCGGGAGCGGTGGCGCCGAGCGTCCACCCGACGGTGCGACCCACCTGGTGCTCCACCGCGGCCACGGCCTCGGCAGCGCCTGCGTCGGCCGCCTCCAGGACGCCGACCAGCAGACGCAGGGCCCGGGCGTCGACCTCCCAGCCCAGCGACTCGACGCCGACGCCGTCGGGGCCGGTGGTGGCGACGAGCACCGCGGCCTCCGCCTCGGCGAAGGTCCCCGGCGACAGCAGCGCCGACGCCAGCAGCTCCGGGTCGAGCAGGGTGCGGGCCCCTTCGGCCGCCCAGCCGCGCATCTGTCCGGCGGCCTCGTCGAAGACCGCGGCCAGGGCCAGGAGGGCGGCGTAGGAGGCGGCGACCCCCGCCGCCCCGCCGGTCACCTCCACGATCGCGCCAGGGCCGCCGTCGACCGTGCCCGGACCGCCGGTCATGCCGCCGGTCACGCCGCCAGCCCGAGCGACTCCGCCACCGCGTGCACGTCGACGTCGAGCCAGTCCCGCGAGCCGGGGAGCGGCAGCGGCGGGCCCACCGCCCCGTCGACCAGACGATCCGCGGCCTCGGCCACCAGCCCCGTCACCACCCGCTCCACGCGGGCGATCAGCTCCTGGCGTCGCTCGACCTCGCGGGCGTGCCGGTCCAGGGCGTCGGCGGCGTCGTCGTGGAGGGCGGCCGTGCGGCGCAGCGCGCCGGCCCGCTCCCGGCCCCGGGTCCGCGCGGCATCGGCGGCGCGGCCGGTCCACGG